>NZ_JBEFNA010000025.1 GCF_040199715.1 Fusobacterium sp. SYSU M8D902 | reverse complement strand
ATTTATTGTCTTTCTCTATTCTGTTGCTAATGTCCTTAACATTATTTTGTCTCGCTTTCTCGCGGACAAGATATATACTATCACACATTTAATAATACGTCAATACTTTTTTTATTAATTTTGTCAAAAAATAATTTATCACCACTCAATAACAACATTGAATGGTGATTTTCTCTCTATAAATATGATTTTAAAATTTCAACTTTTCCAACAATTTGAGTTTTTAATCCAGCTGGTATTAAATATGTATCCCCTTTATTTATTGAGTATGATATATCATTACATAGAATCTCTCCACTACCATCTAAAATAGAAAGTATCTTAAAATTCTCATTAGTTTCATCTTCAAAAGTTCCATCTACAATGTATTTATCTACATTAAAATATTTTCCTCTAACTAGCTCTTCTTTTTCAGCTCCAACCAATCTTATTTTTTGCCTATTTTCTGAACTTGTTATCTCTACTTTTTTATCAAAATCTATAACATCTAAAGCTTTATCTATGTGTAACTCTCTAAGTTTTCCATCAACTAATCTATCAAAATCATAAATTCTATATGTTGTATCAGAATTTTGTTGAACTTCACAAATTAAAATTGATCCCTCTAGTGTTGCATGTACTACTCCTGGTAATAAATTTATAAAATCTCCCTTTTTCACTTTTACTGTATTAAATAAGTTATCAAAATCTTTTTTATCCACTTTTTCTTTAAATTGTTGCTTAGTAACTCCATCTTTTATCCCTAAAATAAGTGTAGCATCTTCACTAGCTTCCATTACATACCAACATTCACTCTTTCCAAACTCACCCTCTACTCTTAAAGCGTACTCATCACTTGGATGAACTTGTACTGATAATCTATCATTTATATCTAAATATTTTATCAATAGAGGAAACTCCCCTTTAAATTTTTCACAAATCTCTCTTCCTAGGATCTCAGCTTTTTTACTCTCAATAACTTCTATCAAAGTTTTTCCAGCATACTCACCATTCTCTATATAAGATAAACCACCCTTATGTGAGCTTACTTCCCAAGATTCTCCATAAAGATTATCATCTGGTAAAGTCATATTTAAAATGGTATTGAATTTTCTTCCACCCCAAACTTTTTTTACTAATGTCTTCTTAAATTTTAATGGATACATAACTTCCTCCTCTACTTCTTTCTTTAGATTTTACAACTTATCTCCATTTTTTTCTACTAATTATTTTAACTTATTACTTTTTTTAGCTTTATATGCTAAAATAGTAAATGAGGTGAGATTATGGAAATAAAAGTTAGAAATTGGGGAACTACTAGAAATAATGAAGAGGTTTTTATGTATACCCTAAAAAATGAATTTATGGAAGTGGAAATTTTAAATTATGGGGGAGTTATTAGAAAAATAACTGTTCCTGATAAAAATGGTATCATGGAAAATGTTGTTCTAAACCTTCCTTCGATAGAAGATTATGAAAAAAGATCTCCTTATTTCGGTTCTTTAATCGGTAGAAATGCTGGTAGAATTGGAAACGCTACTCTTAAATTAAATGGAGAGATTTTTAATTTGAATAAAAACTCTGGTAACAATAATCTTCATGGTGGAATAGATAATTTTGGTCATAAAATATGGAATGTAGAGATTTTAGAAAATTTTTTAGGACTTAAACTATCTTTAGAAAGTCCTCATCTAGAAGAAGGATTTCCTGGTAATGTAAAAATTGAAGTTAACTATATTCTTAAGGATAACCAACTGATAATTGAGTATCATGGTACTTCTGATAGACCAACATACTTAAATCTTACTAATCACACTTACTTCAATCTAAGTGGAGATTTTAAAAGAGATATTAGTGATGAGTATCTTCAACTAGACTGTAACCAATTTATAGCTGTTAATGAAGAGACTCTACCTGTTGAAATAAAAAATGTAGAACACACTGCCTTTGACTTTAGAGAGCCTGTTCTTTTATCTTCAGCACTAAACTCTAATGACGAACAGATAAAAATTGTAAATTCAGGTTTAGATCATCCATTTATACTTGACCACGAAAAAACTAAAGCTATCTTTTTAGAAGATAAAATCTCTGGAAGAAGTTTGGAAGTAGTGACTGACCAACCTGCTGTTGTAATCTATTCAGGAAACTATCTGTATGAGGTTGGAAATTTAAATAGTGACACTATCTGTAAAAAACATATGGGAATCTGTTTTGAAACACAAAACTATGCTGATGCTCTTAATTTTTTACCTGATAAGGCTATTATAACTACACCTGAAAAACCATATATACAAAAAACTAAATTTATTTTTTCTAAATAATTTAATAAAAGCATAGGAGGGGAAAGAGTATGCAAACTATTATTTTGTATGTTATCATTATTTTAATCGGTTTTTTCATTGCTAAAAAAAAGATAATCCCTGAAAATTTAAAAAGTAAGGTTTCACATTTTCAAACGGGATCTCTATTCTTTTTACTTGGATTTATGGGATACAAGATCGGTGCCAATGATGATATTATAAATAATTTATCTCAGTTAGGAATTCAAGCTATTATTATCACTGCTTTTGCTATTATATTCAGTATCTTGATTGTCTTTATTATATATAGAGGAGGTAGAGGATAATGTTAGGTATTATTCTTTCTGTTATAATTGGTGTTATTGGTGGACTATTTTTTAAAAATACTTATATTTTAGAAAATGTTGATTTTTTAATTAGTTTCGGTTTATGTCTTTTACTATTCTTTGTAGGAATTGATATTGGAAATAATGATGAAGTTTTTAAACATCTACAAAATATAAGTAAAAAAATACTATTTTTACCTTTTATTACCATAATAGGTTCTCTTATTGGTGGTGCTATTGCTTCATATTTTATAGAACTATCTCTTGGAGAGAGTGTTGCTATCTCCTCTGGTATGGGTTGGTATTCATTTTCAGCTATTGAACTTTCCAAAATTGATGCACATTTGGGAGGAGTTGCCTTTCTTTCAAACGTTTTTAGAGAACTATGTTCTATTTTATTGATACCTATTATTGCAAAAAAAATAGGATCATATGAATCTGTAGCAACAGCTGGAGCCACTGCAATGGACTCTGTCTTACCTGTAATCAATAAAAGTAATCCACCAGATGTTTCAATCATAGCTTTTTACTCGGGATTGGTTATAACAATCGTTGTCCCAATACTTGTCCCTGCTATGATTTCTCTATTTTCTTTAACTTAATTTTTTAAAAATATGACCTTTGATAAAAGTTGACAATTTTACTAAAAAATGATAAGATATTTGCATACTAGAAATTAAATTTTATGAGGTGAATAAATATGTCAATTTTTGAAACATGGGAAGAAAATCTTTATGATTCTACATTTGATACTGTATTTGAGGCCCTTGTTGATGAGTATAAAAAAGGTCTTATTACTGTTGAGGAACTAAAAGTAAACATTGAAGAACAGCAACAAGTTTTACTTAACGCTTTCTTTGAAGGAGAGACAAAATCAGCTTACTGTAATGCTGTTGTTGATGCTCACCAATATGTTCTTGCTTTAATTAATCAAGGTAAACTTACTGTTGAAAATAATTAGGAGGCTTATATTATGTCTAAAAAAGTTTATGTTCTTTTGGCGGATGGATTTGAACTTATTGAGGCTATGACACCTGTTGACGTTTTGAGAAGAGGAGGAGCAGACGTTGTTACTGTCTCTATTTCTAATTCTAAAGAAGTAGTCTCAGCTCAAAAGGTAACTGTTATAAGTGATACTACTATATTTGAAAATGAGATACTTGATGGAGATATGCTTATCCTACCTGGAGGTTACCCTGGATATGTTAATTTAGGTAATTCTGCAGAAGTTGGAAAGATTGTAAAATTCTATCAAGAAAATAACAAATTTATTGGAGCTATCTGTGGTGGACCAACTGTTCTTGCTAAGAACGGAATTTTCAAAGGAAAGAGAGTTACTTGTCACTCTTCTGTTGTTGAAGAGATGGAGGGTTATATCTGTACTAAAGAAAATACTCAGATTGATTCTAACTTAATCACTGGTATGGGTGCTGGTTTAGCTCTTGATTTTGCACTTGCTCTTGCAAATAAAATCTTTGATGAGGAGACTATATCAAAGATTAAAAAGGGTATGGAGTTATAGTTTTATAGACATTATTAAATTATAAGTTAAGGATTAACTTCTAAAAATCAGAAGTTAATCCTTTTTTACTTATCAGATCAATTCATTTACTTTTTTACTCAACTCTCCCCCACTTGCCTTTTTATTAAATATAGTATTATAAATTACATAGGCAGCTAAAGTTGATCCCAATTTAGAAGCATGCTTATCATCTTGATAATATAACTCCTCTTCTGGATATTTATCAAAATATCTCCACCAAACTTCACCTACATTAGCTACATCTATTCCAAGTTTTTTTCCTACCTCTCTATATCCTTCACTTAACTCTATCTGCTTATCTCTCTCATTTTTTAACGTCCAAGTCATATATAAAAATGGTTTAGCTCCTGACATATTTATGAACTCTTTTATCTTTTTTACTGAGGTATACAAAACATCTTTATCAAATCCACTCTGTAGATGTTGTAAAACAACAATATCATAGTTTCCATATAAAATATTAAATCTTGTTTCTGGTTCTTTAGAGTGATAATCCAGTCCTTTATAACCTCTGGCTAACATTGTTACATCTACACCAATATTATTCTCACTGCAAATCTGTTTAAATAGATATGGTAAATCATTAAAAAAAGTGTGGCTATTTCCTATAAACAAAACTTTCATCTCTACCTCCTATTAAAAAAACCTCTCTTAATATTATACTACATTAAGAAAGGTTTTATTCATATTTTATAATTTATTTGTACAATCTCCAGTTTCTAAATACTCTTGTAAATTTTCATATGATATTTCAATCATATTAGTTAATGCTTCATCTGTGTATGAACCTATATGTGGAGTTACTAAAACTTTTGGATATAGAGATAGTAGTTTTTCTACCTTTTCATCTATCGCTTTTCCTGTCATATCTTTAAAGAAAAACTCTTTTTCATTTGAAAATACATCAGTAGCAAATCCACCTATTTTTCCATTTTCCAATCCTTTTATTATATCTTCAACATTTTGAAGCTCTCCTCTAGCTGTATTGATTATAATAGCACCATCTTTTAAATTAGAGATGAACTCTCCTCCAATTAAGTTATCATTCTCTCCCTTTATGTATGGACAGTGTAATGTTATTATATCTGCAGTTCTATTTAACTCATCTAAACTTACATATTCTAATATTGATTTTGCCTCTTCATTAGGGTATAGATCATAAGCTATTACCTTTGCTCCTAGACCATGGAATAATTTAGCTGCTGTATAACCTATTTTTCCTGTTCCTATTACTCCAACTGTTAAATTTCTAATCTCTGGACTAAACATATACTCATCTACAACAAAGTTCTTATCTCTTGTTCTATCTATCATATAGCTTCCTTTTCTTACTAAATTCATAGCAAAAGTTATTGCTAATTCAGCTATAGCATTTGGAGAGTATCTTGGTACTCTAGCCATTTTAAATCCCATCTCATAAGCTGCATCTAAATCTATATGATTATAACCAACTGTTCTAGTTAATAGGTATTTCACACCAAAATTTTTCATTTTCTCTAAATTTTTTCTATTTGCTGGACAGTTCGCTCTTAACATTACAGCTTCGTGTCCTTCAATTAACTCAACGTTTGTATCATTCATTAACTCTTCAACTAAAGTTAACTCATATCCAAATTTATTTAATTTTTCAAAATAACTCTTCTCTACTTTTCTAACACCGTAACAGATTAATTTCATTTTTCCTCCTTACATACTTACATAAATATATTTAAAGATTTGATTATTTCTAATACTACTATCCAAAGTGGCATACAGATTACACTAAATATTGTTGAAAGTAGTGAACAGTTAGATGTCAATACTGATTCTTTATCAAATTTTATTGCATATGCTGCTGCTACTGTAGCAGTTGGAGTTGCCATCATTATAATTACAGAAGCTAATCCAACAAATGAAATTGGTAAAATTTTTGTAACTGTTAGGATATATAGTGCAGCTAAGTTAATAAATGGAACTATTAAAACTTTGAAGAAACTGTATATCCATGAATCTTTTGATGAAATTGCTTGAGCTAGTGAGATATCTGCTAACTTAGCTCCTATTGCAAGCCAAGCTAATGGAGAAGCTAAAGCTGCTAAATAAGTCATTGGTTTAAATAACCAAAATGCTGTTTTATCTATTCTTAAGAAAGCATATGTTTTTTCACCAATCATAACTTGTGGTAAAGAATCTTGGAATATCCATATGAACATCCCTATAAATGTTGCTAACACAATTGAGTTTAAAAACATCTGCTTAATATTACTTTTGTTAGCTTTTATTCCTGACATCTTTATGTAAGCATATGAGTATAGGAAAACTCTATAAGCTATATTAAATATTGATGCATACATTACTCCTGTTTTTCCATAAACAGCAGCTATGATAGGAATACCAAAAAAAGTTGTCGATCCAAATGTTGTCAATACTTCTAAAACTACTTTTTTATCTCCGTCATATTTTATATATAATAGTTTAGTAGCAAATATTAAGATTATATAGATTGCAAATCCCCAAATTAATAGGTTTATTCCCTGCATTAAGCTCTCTTTATTGATATCCTGCATAAATGCATTAAAAGCTAATGCTGGTAATGAAGCTGATAATATAACATCTGTTAATATCTTAGCAGTGCTATCTTTAAAAATCTCTTTTCTTCTAAGATAAAATCCAAATAAAATAATTAAAACTGATGATGATATCGCTCCTACGATACTGTTGTTTTTTAAAATTCCGCTTAAAATCTCACTAAAATTCATAATTTCCTCCAATTATTTTGTTCTTAATAATAGAATACACTATTTAAATTACAAGTTCAATTTTTTTAATTTTATAAATCTTTTTTTAAGTTTTTTAAGTAAAAATATTTTTTTGTTCGTTCGTATAGATAACTTTTTTTTCGTTTAAAGATCATTAATTTATCATTTTTTGGTATAGTATTTATTTTGAAAACGTGTTAATATTACTATTATGAATAAATTAAACTTTAAAACTAAACTAATTCTATATGTAACACTTATTAACTTTTTTACACTTATTATATCCTACGGTATTTTTATCAATACAAAACTCAATACTAATAACAAAAATATTAAAAACAATCTCTATGAAATGGCTAAGCTTATTGCCACTGATAATAATATTGTTACTTTTATTGAAAATAAAGAGCTAACTTCAGATATTGATAAAAAAATGGATAAATATATATCTATATTTCGAGATATAGATATAATTGTTGTAGCTGATATCTCTGGCAAAAAATACTCTCACCTAGATAAAAATCAGATAGGTAAGAATTTTATCAATCCAGTAAGGTGGGAAACCCTTCTCGATAAAAATGGATATTACTCCACTATGAAGGGATCCATGGGAGTTACTACAAGATGGTTTGAGCCAATACTTTCAGCTGATAAAAAAAATGTTATCGGTTTTGTTATGGTTGGAAAATATGACTCCATAATAAAGACAATGAACAGCTCAACTGTCACTATTTTTATCTCACTATTTCTATTAGCACTCTCTGTGGCTTTTATACTCTCAATATTTTTTGCTGGTGGTGTCAACAAATCACTTTTTGGATTGGAACCAGATGAGATCAGTCAACTACATATTAAAGAAAAATTGATTATAAATAATCTTGAGTCCGGTTTGATTGCTCTTGATGATAACAATGAAATAGTGAGTGTCAATGAGGTATTTCTTAAAAAATTCTCCTCTCTCACTCCTGAAAAAGTATTGGAACACACCATTAAATTTTTAGGTGGAAACAACATTATTAGAACGGAAATTGCAATTGATAATAACATATATCATATAAAAATCCTTCCAATATGTTATAATGAAAAGTATTTTGGAAATATTTTACTCTTAAAAACTCGTGATGATGTGGATTCCTATATCAAAGAGATCTCAGGTATTGATCAATTGGTTGAAGGTATCAGAGCTAATATACATGAATTTAAAAATAGATTACATGTAATTTTAGGTTTAATAAATATTAACAAACTAGATTTAGCTAAAAAATATATTTTAGAAGCTCAAGAGTTAAATGAATATGATTTTAAAAAATATAATCAGATTAAAAACCCATTTTTAAAAGCAATTCTCTTGGGTAAAGAAGCTATCTGTAAAGAGAGAAAGATAGAGTTTATTTTTGATCCTGAATCACATTTTGATTTTGAAGCTAAAAACTTTTTTGTCGAGGACCTGAGTACTATCATTGGTAATCTTATTGAGAACTCTATTGAATCCTTTATCGATTACAATGTTGCAAAAAAATTTATAGAGGTTAAAATTTTCCAAAATAAAAACTCTTTCTCTATTGAAGTAAAGGATAGTGGAAAGCCGATCTCTGAGAATACTCTTGATAAAATATTTGATTATGGTTTCTCCACCAAAGGAAACAATAGAGGTGTGGGTCTCTATCTTATTCAAGAAAAAACAAAGCTTTATAATGGTAATATAAAGATAGAGCAAAATAAATTATATAAAAGTTTTATAATTGAGGTGAAATATGAAGAATGTCCTAATTGTTGAAGATGATGCTATGGTTGCTATGATCAATGAAGAGTATCTCTCTACTTTTCCAAATTTAAATATTATCGGTAGAACTTATACTGAATATGAAACTTTAAAATTTTTAAACGAAAATACTGTTGATCTCATCATTTTAGATGTTTTTTTAGGTGATGAAAATGGCATAGAAATTTTGAAAAAAATCAGAACTCTTGGATATTCAACTGACGTCATAATGATTACCTCTGCCAATGGAAGTAGTGAAATTAAAAAAGCTTTTTCATTGGGATGTATAGATTATCTAATAAAACCTTTCGACTTTGATCGTTTGAAAATTAGTGTTGATAAGATATTTGCTCGTGATGAAATACTCAATAGAGCCAAAATTAGACAAGAGGCTATTGATAATATCCAAGTGATAAACATCAAATCAACTCCTAGATCTGTACTTCCTAAAGGATTAAATCATAAGACATTGGAAACTGTTACAGAGATAATTGATAAATTTTCCTATGAGGAGTTTGGGATAAAAGATATTTGTGAAGTAACTGAGATTAGTAATGTTACCATAAAAAAATACTTAGATTATCTTGTGGATACAAAATATATAAGTAGCTTTGTCAATTACGGTAATATTGGTAGACCTCTCTACCTATACAAGAAAATAAAATAGCAAAAACACCTTGATAGCTATCTTATGTAACTACCAAGGTGTTTTATATTATCTATCTAGCTCTAGATCATTTTTTAAATATGCAAGTAACTCTTCTCTTGTCTCTTCATTTCTTAATCCAAACTCTATATTTGCTTTTAAAAGTCCAAATTTATTTCCAATATCGTATCTTTTTCCTTCAAACTCATAAGCTATTACTCTTTCTCCATCTTTTAGCATATCTAAAATTGCATCTGTTAACTGTATCTCTCCACCTTTTCCTGGCTTCTCCTTCTCCAGATACTCAAATATTTTTGGTGTTAACAAATATCTTCCCAAACAAGCTAATTTTGAAGGAGCTTCTTCAATACTAGGTTTCTCTATAAAGTCATCCATTTCAACAGTTTTTTCATCTAGATTTTTAGTTGGTTTTACTATTCCATACTTTGATACATCTTCTGACTTTACCTCTTGACACCCTACTATACTAGCTCCATACTTTTCATATGTATCCATCAATTGTTTTGCTACTGGAGTATTTGGATTGTACACAATATCATCTCCAAGAGCTATTACAAAAGGTTCATCTCCTACAAAAGGTTTAGCTTTTAAAATAGCATGTCCCAATCCTTTTGGGTGGTTTTGTCTAACATAACAGATATTTGCCATTGATGAAATTTTCTCAACTTTTTCCAAAAGTGCATCTTTTCCATCTTTTTCAAGAGTATTCTCCAATTCATATGAAAAATCGAAATGATCTTCAATAGAATTTTTATTTCTTCCTGTCACTATTATAATATCTTTTATTCCTGACTCAACTAATTCTTCTACTATATATTGAAGAGATGGTTTATCAACAATAACAAGCATCTCTTTTGGTTGTGCTTTTGTTGCTGGCAAAACTCTTGTTCCCAATCCAGCTGCTGGTATTACTGCCTTAGTTACCTTTCTCATACTATCTGCTCCTTTATCCCTATTTTGCTTTTGATCCATTAACTACATCAGAGTTTATCTCGATTAATCTTAATCCATTTTTATCCTCTGTACTTAATAACATTCCTTGAGAGATCTCTCCTCTCATCTTTCTAGGTTTTAAGTTTGTAACTGCTAAAACTTTCTTTCCTACTAATTTTTCAGGTTCTGGATAATATTTAGCTATTCCTGATAAAATCTGTCTTACATGATCTCCTACACTTACTTTAAATTTTAAAAGTTTATCTGCTCCCTTTACCTTTCCAGCTTCTAAAATCTCTACAACCTGAATATTCACCTTATCAAAATCTGTTATATCTATTGGATTTTCTACCTCTAGATCTTCATTTACTTGCATAGGATCTTTTTTAGGTGCCTCTATCTCCTCTAGATCTAATCTTGGGAATATTGGTTCTGCCTCTCCCAATTTATGTCCCTCTTTCAATAGATTCCATCCCATTATCTCTTCAACTTTTGCTGTATGAATATCTCTCTCTTCTCCCAATTGATTCCATATTTTTTGTGCTGATGTAGGCATATATGGATATACCATTACAGCTGATTTGTATAGTCCATCTATCAAATGATTCATAACAACTGCAAGTCTATCTCTCTTAGCCTCATCTTTTGCTAAAACCCAAGGAGCTGTCTCATCAATGTATTTATTCAATCTTGAGATAAATTTCCAGATACTCTCTAAAGCTTTTGAGTACTGTGCAATATTCATCTGCTCATCTACCTCTTTTACAACTTCCTTCCATAGATTTTCTATTTCATCATCATATATATCTCTTGTACTTCCAGAAACAATTACTCCACCAAAGTATTTTTTATACATTCCTAGAGTTCTATTTAAAAGATTTCCTAAATCATTTGCAAGATCAGAGTTTATTCTTGTAACCACTGATTTAGTTGAATAATCTCCATCATTTCCAAATTGTACCTCTCTCATTAAACAATATCTAAATGCATCTACTCCATATTTTTCTACTTCTGAAATCGGATCCACTACATTACCTTTAGATTTCGACATCTTTTCTCCCTCTGATGTCCACCAACCATGAGCTACTACTTTATCTGGTAATTTCTCTCCAGCTGAAAGTAGCATACAAGGCCAAATTATAGCATGGAATCTAACTATATCCTTTCCTAATAAATGCATAACTTCAGCATTATTCCAATATTTATCAAACATCTCTGGGTTGTTCTCATACCCTACTGCTGTCAAATAGTTAGTTAAAGCATCAAACCACACATATGTTATGTGTCCTGGAGCAAACTCAATAGGAATTCCCCACTCAAATGTATTTCTAGAAATTGATAGATCTTGTAATCCCTGTTTTATAAATGACACTACTTCATTTTTTCTTGAACGAGGTAATATAAAATCTGGATGTTTTTCAATATGCTCTAATAATGCATCTTGATATTTTGACATCTTAAAGAAATATGATTCCTCTTTTACTATTCTTAACTCTTTCCCACAATCTGGACAATGGTTTCCATTTACAATTTGATTTTCAGGTACAAATGTCTCACAAGAAACACAATATTTTCCTGAATACTCTCCTTTATAAATATCTCCTTTTTCATATACTTTTTTTAATATCTTTTTTACTGCCTCTTTATGTCTAGGTTCAGTAGTTCTTATGAAATCTGAATACTCTATTCCTAACTTTGCCCACATCTCTTTAAATCTTGGAGCCATTATATCAGTCCACTGTTGAGGTGTATATCCTTTTAGTTTTGCTGTTTCCTCAACTTTTTGTCCATGCTCATCTGTTCCAGTTAAAAAATAAGCATCATAACCCATTGTTCTTTTATATCTCGCTATTACATCTGCAGCAATTGTAGTGTAAGCACTTCCTACGTGTGGATCTCCATTTACATAGTATATTGGTGTTGTTACATAAAAATTTTTACTCACTATATTACTCCTCTCCTATCTTCTATAATTAAATATATTTTTCTGCTTCTTTATCTAACCTATTCAATTCCTCTTTTATTTTTAAACAATACTCCTCTATATTTGCATCTGCTGGAACTTCAATGGGCTCTCCCATAAGATATACCATAGTTGTAAAAGGTTTTGGAAATTGAAATTTATCCCAAGCTTTTTTAAACTCCCATTTACTTTTATATGCTGTTCCTGTTGGAATAATGTATTTTTTACCTTTTTGTGCCAAATATACCATTCCTTGTTTAACTTCATATATAGGTCCTTTAGGTCCATCTACTGGAGTCCCTATTGAATAACCTTTTTTCATTAACTTTATAAGTGAAATTAAACTTGAAGTAGAATTCTTATCTGATGAACCTCTTACCATATGGAATCCTAATTTTTCAAGTGGTACAGAGATTAGCTCTCCATCTTTCGATGGACTTGCTAAAACTGCTCTTTTTTCTATATAATCTAGACACAGTGTTGAAGCTACTAATTTATTATGCCAAAAAGCAAATATATAACTCTCGTTGACTTCATCTATCTTATCATTTTTTATAATTTTAATTTTTAATGTTTTTCTTATAACTTGAAGTATGATATAAAGTATAAAACCATATCTTCTATACTTTTTTATCTCTTTGTCCATTTTCTCTCCCTTCAATCTTAAAGTCTCTATCTTTTAATTATAGCATAAATATAAGCTTTTAAAAAGAGAGATTGAATATTTTTTATATTCTTGATTATTTTAGTTGACTTTTTGTAAAATATATTTTATAATCAAAATATAAAATGATACAAATATTCGTAAATTAAATAGGAGGTAATTATTATGTCTTTAATTGGAAAACAAGTTAATGAATTTAGAGGAACTGCTTACCATAATGGTGAGTTTATTGAGATAAAAAATGAAAATCTTTTAGGAAAATGGTCAGTTGTAGTTTTCTACCCTGCAGATTTTACTTTTGTATGTCCTACTGAATTAGAGGATTTAGCTGAGCATTATGAGAAATTTAAAGCTGAAGGTTGTGAGGTATACTCAGTTTCTACTGATACTCACTTTGTTCACAAAGCTTGGCACGACACATCAGATAGAATTAAAAAAATTCAATTCCCTATGGTTGCTGATCCTACAGGTAGAATTTCTAAGGAATTTGAAGTTTTCATTGAAGAGGAAGGTTTAGCACTAAGAGGAAGTTTTGTTATCAATCCAGAAGGAAAGATTGTAGCTTATGAGGTACATGATTTAGGAATTGGTAGAGAAGCTAGTGAGTTATTAAGAAAATTACAAGCTGCTAAATTTGTAGCTGAGCACGGAGAGGTTTGTCCAGCTAAATGGCAACCTGGTAGTGACACTATAAAACCATCTATCGACTTGGTAGGTAAACTTTAATCATTTGGAAGTGATATTATGAGTAAAATATATGATACTATTATCATTGGAGGTGGACCTGCTGGATTAACAGCAGGTCTATATAGTGGTAGAGCTAAGCTCGACACACTAATTATAGAAAAAAATATTCCTGGAGGTCAGATAACAGTTACTAATGAGATTGTTAACTATCCAGGTATTATTGAGACAAGTGGAAGTAAATATGGAGAAACATTAAAACAACAAGCTATTAACTTTGATGTTTCTTTTGCTCAAGATGAAGTTGTAGATATGAATTTATCTGGTGACATAAAAACAATAAATACAAAGAATGGATCTTATCAAACTTACTCTGTAATTATAGCTACTGGAGCTTCTCCAAGAAAGCTTGGATTCCCTGGAGAGAAGGAGTATGAGGGAAGAGGAGTAGCTTTCTGTGCTACTTGTGATGGTGAATTCTTTACTGATATGGATGTTTTTGTTATTGGTGCTGGATTTGCTGCTGCTGAAGAAGCTATATTTCTAACTAAGTTTGCTAGAAAAGTTATAGTTATAGCTAGAGAACCAGAGTTTACTTGTGCAAAATCAATAGCTGAAAAAGTATTAGCACACCCTAAAATAGAAGTTAGATTTAACACTGAAATTTTAGAAGCTACTGGTGATATTCAGTTGAGAAAAGCTAAGTTTATAAATAATGTTACTAAGGAAGTTACTGAATTTGAAGCTGCTAATGGAGAGAGTTTTGGTATCTTTATTTTTGTTGGATACGCTCCTCAAAGTCAATTATTCAAAGATCATATAACTATTGATAATTTTGGATTTATTCCAACAGATGAAAACCTTATGACAAATGTTCCTGGAGTTTTTGCTGCTGGAGATATTAGACCTAAAAAATTAAGACAATTAGTAACTGCTGTTTCAGATGGTGCTGAAGCATCTTTTAATAGTGAAAAATATGTAATTGAAATCAAAGAAAAATTAGGAGTAGAAAAAGAGGTTTGCGAGGCAGATAAAGTCTCTACTGTAGAGGAAAAAACTTCTGAATTTTTAGATTCAAATCTTAAAGCTCAACTTTCAGAAATTGCTAAAAGATTTGAAAAATCAATAGAGTTAGTTATTATAAAAAATAACGATCAATTTTCAATGGATTTAGAAAATTCAATTAAAGAGATATCTTCTGTTTCAGAAAAAATTAAGTTTTCTTCATATAATTTAGGAGAAAATCCTGCTTTAGAAGAGAAAATATTTTTGAAAAACACACCTACTGTAGCTATCTTAGATTCTGAAGGTGCTTTCTCTGGAATTAAATACTCTACTATTCCTGGTGGACATGAATTAAATTCATTTATTCTAGCTATGTACAATGTTGCTGGTCCAGGTCAAACTCTATCAGAAGAGGTTTTAAATAAGATATTCAATATTAAAACTCCTACTGATATTAAAATCGGTATCTCACTAAATTGTACTAAATGCCCAGACACTGTTCAATCAGCTCAAAGAATAGCAATTGAAAACAGTAACATTCAAGTTGAAGTCATTGATGTTTTTAACTTTAAAGAGTTTAAAAATAAATATGACATTATGAGTGTTCCTGCCCTTGTTATAGAAGATAAGGTTTATTTTGGAAGTAAAAATATAGAGGAAGTTTTAAATATTCTTTCTAAGTAAATATACTATTATTAACTCTCATATAAAAAGGAGAAGACCCAAAAATCTTCTCCTTTTTATTTACTATGAATTTTTTACATTTTTCCAATCATTTAAAAATCTCTCTATTCCTGCATCAGTTAATTGGTGTTTTATCATTCCTTGAATAACTTTAAAAGGCAAAGTACCTATATGAGCACCTACTTTTGCTAATTCTTCAACTTGATAAATATTTCTAATACTAGCACCTATAATTTCACTTTCAATACCATGCTTATCAAAAGTTTCTCTTATTGATTTAACTAACTCTATTCCATCTACTCCTGTATCTTCTAATCTTCCTACAAATGGACTTACATAAGTAGCTCCTGCTCTTGCTGCCAATAAAGCTTGATTTAAAGTAAAAATCAATGTTAAATTTGTCTTTATTCCTAACTCTTTAAGTCTTTTACAAGCTTTTAATCCCTCAAAAGTAGTTGGTAATTTTATAACAATATTTTTATGAATACTTGCTAGTTTTTTTCCCTCTTCTACCATTTTATCTGCTTCTAAAGACAAAACTTCTGCACTTATTGGACCTTCTACAATTTTAGTTATTTCAGAAATTATTTTTTCAAAATCTCCATTTTCTCTAGCTATCAATGATGGATTAGTGGTAACTCCAGCTATAATTCCATAACTTTCTGCTTCTCTTATCTCTTCTAAATTAGCTGTATCTATAAATATTTTCATAACTCTCTTCTCGCTCCTTTTACAATAATTCTTTTACCTTATTTACAATCTCTTCTGCTGTAAGTTTATACTCTTTTTGTAAATAATCTAAAGTTCCAACTTGACCAAATCTATCCTCTACTCCTACTCTTCTCATTGGGACCAAAGTATTTTCAACGATTACTTCAGCAACAGCACTTCCCAATCCACCAATAATATTGTGATTTTCTGCTGTTACAATTCCCTTTGTTAATTTCGAATATTTTTTTACTAACTCTTTATCTATTGGTTTTATTGTAAACATATCAATTACAGTTACATCTATTCCCTCTTTTTCAAGAATGTCTGCAGCTTTCAATGCTTCAACTACCATAATCCCACAAGCTATTATAGTTATATCTTTTCCTTCTCTTAATACTTTTCCTTTACCTATTTCAAATTTTTCATCTTCATTATATACTTTATATGAACCTTTTCTTATTGCACTCAAATAATGAATTCCATAGATATCCTTTATTTGTCTTAAAATATTTTTCATCATAGTAGTATCTGATATAGATAATACTGTTGCTGTCGGAATAGTTCTCATTAAAGCAATATCTTCAAATGAAGTATGTGTTCCACCATTATGTTGAGTATATATTCCAGGATCAGATCCCAAAATTTTTATATTTGTTTTAGCATATGCCCCTGATAAAAAGATTTGATCAAAATCTCTTCTAGTAGCAAAAGGACTAAATGTGTGAACAAAAGGAATATCTCCAACTAAAGATAACCCACTTGCTACTCCTATCATATTTGCTTCCATAATCCCACAATTTATATAATTTTTTTTATTTGTTTTGGCTATTGAATTTGTTGAAATAGCTTCTGATAAATCTGCTTCTAAAACAAATACTCTTTTATCTTCATTTATCATTTCATCTAAAGTTGAACTATATGCTTTTCTCATCTCTTGATTTTCTAATTCATATTTTGCCATTTCAAATTCCTCCTACTCAATATCCAATTTTTCTATTTCACTCTTCAATATCTCTTTCATCTCTTCAGTAAACCTTATATGATGATTAGCTTTTAATTTTTCAAAATACTCTACTCCCTGCCCCTTTATTGTATCTAAAACTATGCATTTAGGAGATTTTTCAGTTTCTACACTTATAGCTTTATCTATCTCTTCTATTGAAGCTCCATTAACTCTTCTTGTATCAAAGCCAAAACTTTCTAATTTTTTTGCTAAATCAAAAGCTTTACATATCTCCTCTGTAGTTCCATCTAATTGTTTTTTATTTTCATCTATTAAAAGAGTAAAATTATTTAAATTGTTATGTGCAGCAAATTGAATAGCTTCCCAACATTGTCCTTCATTTAACTCTCCATCTCCAACAATACAATATACTTTTCTTTGACTTCCTTTTCTTTGTAATCCAATAGCTATTCCAACTGCTGCTGATATTCCTTGACCTAAAGATCCCGTTGTCATATCTATTCCAGGAGTTAAATTTCTATCAGGATGACTTGGAAGGAGTGTCCCATTATTATTTAAAGTATTTAATAACTCTAAATCAAAGAATCCTTTTAATGCCAATGTAGAGTATAGAGCTGGACCTGCATGTCCTTTTGATAATACCAAATAATCTCTATCATCTAGTTTAGGATTAGTTGGATCTACCTTCATTCTTGTATATAGTACAGCTAAAGTTTCCACTATTGACATAGCTCCTCCTAAGTGTCCAAATCCTCTATGTAATAGCATTTTTAAAGTTTCTTTTCTTATTCTTTTACTAAATTTTTCCATCTCTAAATATTTTTCCATACATGACACTCCTTACTATATTAAAATAATATCTCTCTAATTATGCTTCCTCTTTTTTATTTCTTGGAAAGAAAAACGCTAATAATATAAAGATTCCAAATACCACTACTATTGAATATTTATTGAAATTATTTGTTAATACTCCTAAAATTAATCCTACAACTCCGAAGTCAGCATCTGAGAATGTTGTATTTGAGAAACCTAATTCTCCTAATATTGGTAATAGAACTACTGGAACAAATGTTATTAATAATCCATGTACAAAAGCTCCAATTGTTGCTCCTCTTCTTCCTCCAGTTGCGTTTCCAAATACTCCTGCTGTTGCTCCACAGAAGAAGTGTGGTATTACTCCAGGAATAATTAATACCCAGTTTAAAGCTCCTAATATAAATAATCCAATTATTCCACCAAAGAAACTTGATAAAAATCCAATCAGAACTGCATTTGGTGCATATGGAAAAACTACTGGACAGTCTATTGCTGGTTTTGCATTAGGTACCAATGTTTGTGATATTCCTGTAAATGCTGGAACTATTTCTGCTAAAACTAATCTTACTCCTTGTGTGATTATAAATACTCCAGCTGCAAATGTTATAGCTTGAATTATTGAGTAAACAATAAAGTTTTGTCCACCACTTAGATTTTTTTCAATATACTCTGGTCCTGCTGCAAATGCTGTAATTAGATATAAAACTGTCATAGTTAATGAGATAGAAATAGAACTATCTCTTAAGAATGTTAAATTTTTAGGTAGATTCATCTCCTCAGTTGATTTTGATCCTTTTCCTACTAAACTTCCTATCCAAGCTGATAGAACATATCCTGTTGTAGCAAAATGTCCAAATCCAATATCATCAGTTCCTGTTATCTTTCTCATAGTAGGTTGTGCTATGGCTGGGAAAAATGCCATTATAAATCCTAACACTAATGATCCTACTGCTATCAAAGCAACTCCTTCAAATCCAGCAACTGCTAAAATTACTGCTATCATACATGCCATATAAAATGTATGGTGTCCAGTTAAAAATATGTATTTTAATTTTGTAAATCTTGCTATCAATATATTTGCTACCATACCAAATGTCATTATTAAAGCTGTAGTTGTTCCATATTTTGCTAAAGCAACTCCTACAATTGCCTCATTATTAGGAACTATTCCTTGTACTTTAAATCCTACTTCAAACATATTACCAAATGGAACTAGTCCTCCTACCAATATACTAGCTCCCCCACCTAATACTATAAATCCTAATATTGTTTTTATTGTACCTTTTACTGTTTCAGAAAAATCTTTTTTTTGGCACAATAATCCTATTAAAGATATTAATCCTACCAATATAGCTGGAACTTTTAATATATCTAATATAAAGTCTAACATTCTTTCTCCTCCCAATCTCTATTTTTTATAATACCCCTTTTTCTTGAAGTGCTTTTGTTAAAACTTCTTTTATCTCTCCTAAATTTATAATATTTGTTAAAACTAATTTATTTGAAATTTTTGTACTTCCTGCTATGTCCCTTGACATTATAAAGAAATCTGAATCACTCTCTATAACTGATGCCAAATCTGTATGAGTTACCTCTGCATTAACTCCTAACTCTTTTAATACCTTCTTTACATTCATCTCCAACATAAAACTGCTTCCTAATCCTGTTCCGCATACTGCTGTTATTTTCATAATCAATTCCTCCTTCAAATTTTTTATTGCAACTTTTTTATAAACTTTTTACTAACTCATCCATTGTTTTAGCTTTAATCAGATTTGCTATCTTTTCGTCATCACCAAGCACCTCTGTAAGCTGTTCTATTATTTCAATGTGTGAATTACTATCTTTAGCAGCTAAACAAAATACTAAATATACATTTTCAGTCTCTTCTGAAAACTTTACACCACTATTTATTTTTAGTAAAGATAGAGAACTCTCTAACACATTTTCATCTGGTCTTGCATGTGGCATTGCTACCCCAGGTATCAATATTACATATGGTCCCATATTTTTTATATTCTGAATCATATTTTCTACATATCCAAATTTTATCTTATTACTTTTTATTAATGGAGTTGCACCTATCTCAATTGCTTTCTCCCAAGTTTCTACATTATCTATAACTTGGATCATTCCATTTAAAATATTTTTTATACCCAATATCCTTCCTCCTTAATGCCTTTTAGTTTCTTTATACTCATATGATATATTTTCTTTATACTTTTGACAATTGTCATATTTATGAAATCTTAATTTTACACTTTCTTTCTAAAAATTTAAAAACTTTAAAACTTGTTTAACATTTTTAGCTTTTAATAGATTTTCTATTAAATTATAATCTGTTATTAATTCTACTAAATCTGCTAATGCATTCAAATGTTCCTTATTATCTAAAGATGAAAATACCAAAATAACTTGAACTTTTCTGTCATTTGGAAAGATAACTGGCTTCTTCAAAACAATAAGTCCCATTCCAGTTTTTAAAACAGATTCATCTTTTTGTGCATGAGGTATTGCTATATTCTCTCCTATAACTACATATGATCCTAATTTTTTTATATTTTCAATCATTGCATCAATATAATTAACTTCTACAATTTTATTATCAACTAATATATTTCCTGCTAATATTACTGCCTCTTCCCAAGTTTCAGCTATTTGATTTAATAGTATGTTTTTTTCTTTTATAAAATCAGTTAACTTATACTCGCTCTCCTCTATATCATTTACTAATCTTTGTTCAAAATATATGTTTAACCCTTTGATTAGTTCCTCTTTATTCTCTATAGTACAATTTTCCTCTATTATCTCTAGTAGCTCCGACAACATATAACGTTTTCTCTGACGTGAAAGAGAGTATTTATCAAGCTTATCTATATCCTCTTGGGTCAATATTGATTTTACTTTGACAATTGGTATAGATATATTATCCTCTATATCAACAGTACTTATTATCAAATCTACCTCTTCTTTTTGTAAAGTTTTTTCTAAAAGATGTCTTGGTATTGTTTTTACAATATTTATTGTATATATCTCTTTTAATTGCTGTACCAAAAGATTAGAAGTTCCATATCCATATCCACAAACAACTAATACTTTTTTCAAATTTTTTCTTTTATAACGATTTCTATCTATAGCTGCTTTAAAATAGATTGCTAAAAAAGCTACTTCATCATTTGAAAACTCTATTCCTAAATATTTTTCAATCTCTTTTAATGAGTTTTTAGTATTATAAAATATGGTTGGATAACTATTTAAAACTTCTACAAATATTGAATTTTCTAGTTTTATCTTATTTTGTAATCTATAGATAGTTGGCTTTATATGATTTAAAATTCCATCTAACAGTAGTTTATCTTTTGAAATATCAACATCTATTTTTTTATTAAATTTATCTATAAATTTTTTAACTAATATATCTATCTCAATCCAGTTACTATAGTATGATTTTTCAAAATTATAAGTATGACTTCCTAAAAAATAATCTGTTATTTGTAGTATCTCATTCTCTTCTAAATTAATATCATAGGCAGATTCTATAATCCCTTTAGCTTTCAATATAGTTTCATACTCAATCGTCTCTTTTAAAAACTGTTTATTTGCTATTTTCTCTAATATTTTCCCCTGTTTTATTCTTATAATAGCTATAATTAAATAGATAGCTATTATGTTATAAGCTTCATCTGAAATTATCTTATCTAAAAGTCTTTGTATATAATTAATAAAATTTTTTATTATATTAATATCTATATACTTTATATACTCTTCTACTATCAACTCTTTTTTAGTTTTTAAATCTACGTTAGAATAAAATATAAAATTTGAGTATTTTCTTAAAAATTTTAACTGTTGTTTTCTTATATCTGTCTCTTCTCCAGATAAAATCAATCCTTCTTGTTGTGAAATCTTCAGTTCAAGATTATTATTTAGTAACTCCTCTCTAATATCTCTTATATCATTTCTTATAGTTGTTCTACTAACATCTAAAATCTTACTTGCTTTTGTTAAATTTATTTTTTCATCAAAGACACAGATAAAAGATAGATACTCTCTTCTTTCATAAATATCTAAATTACTTTTATTCTCTTCAAACTCTTTATTTTCTAAAAAAATATCATATTTTTCAAAAAATATTTTTCCACCAAATTTTCTTTTTAGTGGCTCTAATCCCTCTCTCAAAAGATACTCATCTATTTTATCCAATTCATATCTTATACTTCTCTCAGAAAGTTGTAATGTTTGTGCAAGTTCTTTTATACTCCCCTTTCCTTCATTTTTACACAAATACTTTAATATGTTATTTCCTTTTGAATTTAACACTTATTTCACCTCCACTATATACCTATAGTATATATTATTATCTTTTTTAAAAAAACTGCCATATTTTGTAAATTTAACTTTACAAAATATTTCAATTTTCCTCTTTTATATTTTATAAATATAATGTAAAATAACATTATAATTTATTATTGAGGTGATTTTTAGATGAAATTTGTTGTATCAGATTTAGATGGTACTCTTCTTTATTCTAGTAATGAGATCAGTGAATACACCGTCACAACTATTAAAAAACTAATTGATAGTGGAGTAAATTTTGCTATTGCTACTGGAAGAGGACAACAGGGAGTTCAAAGATTTTTAAAACAGCTTGGTATTGCTCCCTATCTTATCTGTAATAATGGTGCAAATATATATGATCCTAAAGGTAATTGTATATTTGAAGAGAGAATTCCAAAAGATGTAGTTACAAAGATTCTAAAAGAGATCAGAGCTAATAATCTTTTTTATAGTGCTTTTTTAAATGAGTATTTCTATTATAATAAAGAGGATATTATTGAAGATTTTATGAGTAGACCCCTTTACAAAGAGGTTCTTTTAGAAAAAGAGGAGGATTGTCCTGAATTAAATAAGATAATTGTAAGTGATGATGATCCTGAAGTTATAAAAAAAATAGCCAATATATTAAAGGATAAATTTTCTGACCTAGCTGAGATCACTCTATCTCAACCTACTTGTGTAGATATCGCCCCTAAAAACTGTTCTAAGGGAAGTGGTATTAAGAATCTTGCTAATATCTTTAAACTTACTCCAGATAATTTTATGGCTTTTGGAGATGGAGAAAATGATCTTGATATGCTAAAAACTGTAGGTCACCCTGTAATTATGGAAAATGCTCAAGAGATTCTAAAAGAACAATTTTCTACAGTAACTCTCTCTAATAAAGAACATGGAGTTGCTAAATATATTGAAAACTATTTTGAGCTATAGGAGGAGTTATGAGAAAAAAACAGATCAATCGTGAAGTTATTGCAACTCTTATTCTCTATATTTTCTATTTCTGTTGGTGGTACTACTTTGCATATATTCGTTTCGATAGTGAAAATGTAGAAAATTTTAAATATATTTTTGGACTACCAGAATGGTTTTTCTACTCTTGTGTTTTAGGACTAGTAATTATAAATATTTTAGTCTTTCTCACTGTGAAATTTTTCTTTAAAGATGTAGAGTTAGAGGAGGATAAAAAATGTTAACTATGATACCTATTATCCTATATCTTTTGCTAATGCTAGGTATTACTTATCAAGTAAATAAAATAAAACATAGAAAAGATGTAGATTTTACTGAAGAGTATTTCATTGGAAGTAGAAATATGGGGGGATTTGTATTAGCTATGACAATCATTGCCTCATATGTTGGAGCCAGCTCCTTTATTGGTGGACCTGGTATAGCCTATAAATTGGGGCTTGGTTGGGTTTTACTAGCTTGTATTCAGGTTCCCACTGCTTTTTTTACCTTGGGTATAATTGGTAAAAAATTAGCTATTATCTCTAGAAGAATCAAAGGTGTCACAATTATTGACCTATTGAGAGCAAGATATAAAAGTGATATAGTTGTTATCCTTTCTTCAATCACAATGCTTATCTTCTTCATTGGAACCATTGTAGCACAATTTGTTGGTGGAGCAAGATTGTTTGAAACTGTTACTGGTTACTCATATTTTATAGGTTTACTACTTTTTTCTGGTGTTGTTATAGCCTACACCTCATTTGGGGGTTTTAGAGCAGTTGCTTTAACAGATGCTATACAAGGTGTAGTTATGCTTATAGCTACTGGTGTTCTTTTTTATGTAGTCACTAAAAATGGAAATGGTCTTGAAAATATTATGTTAAATATTGCTAAAACAAATCCTGAGATGTTAACACCTAGTTCCAATGGTAATATAGCAAAGCCTTTCATTCTATCTTTTTGGGTATTGGTTGGTATTGGACTACTCGGTTATCCCTCTACTGCTGTAAGATGTATGGGATTTAAGGATAGCAAATCTCTTCATAGAGCTATGATCATTGGTACATCAGTTGTGGGATTATTAATGTTGGGAATGCATCTTATTGGAGTTATGGGAATGGGTATTGAGCCTAATGTAGAAGTTGGAGATAAGATCATCCCTATTCTTGCTCTAAATAATTTACACCCTATCTTAGCTGGTGTATTTATTGGTGGACCCCTAGCAGCTATTATGTCAACAGTGGATTCTCTTTTAATTATGACATCAGCTACAATAGTAAAAGATCTTTATCTACACTACGTAAATAAAAATGCCACTGTAGAAAAAATAAAAAAACTCTCATTTTTAACCTCTTTAGGTTTTGGAATCATTGTTTTTTTACTTTCTCTAAATCCACCTAATCTATTAGTTTGGATAAACCTCTTTGCTTTTGCAGGACTTGAAGCTACTTTTTTCTGCCCAATTGTTTTTGGATTATTTTGGAAAAAAGCTAACTCAACAGGAGCTATTGCCTCTATGATTTTTGGCTTCATCACTTTTATATACCTCAATGTATGTAAAATTACCATTGCTGGAATGCACAATATTGTTCCAGTCCTTGCTGTAAGTAGTTTTGTTTTTATTATTGGTTCATACTATGGAGATAAGACTGATGATGAAACTTTGGATATCTTCTTTAATCTATAAAGGATATTGATATATAGAAAAAGTGTAGGTAATCACCTACACTTTTTTCATAGTATTATATCTTTAAAAGTAACAATTCAGCTAACTTATATAGAAAAAACACCCCAATTCCACAGTATGAAGCAAGAAGTAAAAAAGCTCCTAATCTGTTATCATATACAAATTCATCTTCTAGCTCTCTATTCTCCCTAGCACTGTATTCCTTGTTAATTTTCTCTAATTTTTCTAATTCTACTCTCTCTTCTAGTGTTAGCATTCTCTACTCCTCCATTTTTTTATTTTCTATCTTTAAAATGGAGAGTTTTTAATTTCGAAGCAACCGCTTCCTATCTCTGAGTAAAATCCCATATAACCCTTTGATTTTAAAAGTTCTAAATGATTGAATTTCACTTTTAAAAACTTTTGTTAATAGCACTATAACAACACTCAAAATTGGGATCATATCTCTATAATTATCATAGATTACGGTAGTATCACTTAAATTTGTTGGCTCCTTTACCACTAATTCCTCGTGTATTCCCTCAATATGATCTACTAATATCACTATATTATTTGTACTATTTTTATCAAATAAAGGAGGCTTTTGATTGGAATGTTGTAAATTTACTATCAATATTGACAATGTAAAAATTAACAACATCAATATCTTTCTTATTCTCATCAATTACCTCCTTTTTTTATTATTTTATCCCTTTTTCCTTCAGAAGTTTTAACATCTCTAGATTGTTTAATTTAGTTGCTATCGATTTAGCAGAATCACCATAGGAGATATATCTAGGATTTACACCTAAGTCAATTAATCTCTCTACTGCTTTTAAATTCCCATTAGCAACAGATCTCAAATATATTTCACCAAATATATTCTCGCCTTTATTATTTTTCAATTTAAGGTTATATCCCTTTACATTGAGTAATTCCAATACTGTATTCTCATCATAAGCATAGTATATAGGATAGTTTCCATCTTCGTCCAAAGCTAAGAAATCTGCACCTAAATGCTCTAAATCTCTTACTAGCTCAATATCTCCAATAGAAGCAGACCAAAATGTTACATCCCAACCATTTTTATCCTTTGCTTTAAAATTCACACCATTTTCCAATAGATATTTGCTATAACTATCTGATTTTTCCTTCATAAAATAGATTAATAATGGGGTACTATTTTTTTGTGAAATGGCATTGATATCAGCTCCATTTGTTACCAAACTTTTCAAAGCTTCAATACTTCTTACATAAAAAATAGCTGTTCTTCCATTATCATCTCTATCTTCTAAATTAATATCTCTAGTTAAAATTATATTTAAAGAATTCAAACTATCCTTCTCCAATATATTCATCAATAGAGTTTTATTATTCTCATCTCTGTAATCTATTGGAAATCCCTCTGCTAAATACTTATTTAAACTGTATGAATCATCTAAAAATACTGCTGTATACACCTCTTCAGGAGTTACTACTTTTTTTGATTTTTTTTGAAGAAAACTACAACTTGTAAATAATAGTGTTATACATAAAAGAATTAAAATTCTATTAAGATTACTCTTCATTTCTCTTTTCATATTTTCTTCTCTCTCCCTCTTTCAGATATTTTTTTCTTAATCTGATATTGTCAGGAGTTACTTCTACAAGCTCATCATCAGCTATGTAATCAAGTGCTTGCTCTAAAGTAAATTTTCTTGGTGGAGCTAATTTAACAGCATCATCACTTCCAGCAGCTCTCATATTTGTTAATTTTTTAGTTTTACAAACATTTACTACTAGGTCATTTTCTCTACTGTGCTCTCCAACTATCATTCCTTCATAAACTGGAATTCCAGGCTCTAAGAATAATATTCCTCTATCTTGTATGTTATTTAGAGCATATGCCACTGTTACACCTGGTTCAGTTGCAATAAGTACTCCTCTACTTCTTGTAGGTATATCTCCTTTATGAGGCTCATAATCATAGAAAGAGTGGTTTAAAATTCCTGTTCCCTTAGTATCTGTTAAGAACTCATTTCTAAATCCAATAAGTCCTCTTGCTGGTACTTTAAACTCTAAACGAGTATATCCATCAGTACCAGGGATCATAGATACCATCTCTCCCTTTCTTATACCCATCTTCTCAATAACTACTCCTGTGAAACTATCATCAACATCTATAAGTGCCATCTCAATTGGTTCTAGTCTCTTTCCATCTTTCTCTTTCATAAGAACTCTTGGTTTTGATACCTGTATCTCAAATCCTTCTCTTCTCATATTCTCTAATAGTATAGAAAGTTGAAGTTCTCCTCTTCCTTTTACAACAAAGGCATCTGGAGTTTCAGTAGTCTCTACTCTCATACTTACGTTTGTTTGTAACTCTTTTTGTAGTCTTTCCCAAATATGTCTAGATGTTACAAATTTTCCTTCTTTTCCTGCAAATGGAGAGTCATTTACCATAAATGTCATTGCTAGTGTTGGTTCGTCAATATCTATTAATGGTAAAGCTATTGGTTCATTAACATCAGCTAATGTTTCTCCAATATCTATATTATCTATTCCTGCAATACAAACTATATCTCCAGCATGTGCCTCTTGCACTTCAACTCTTTTTAATCCTTCATAACCATAAAGTACAGAGATTTTTCCTTTTACCATTTTTTCATCTCTTTTTATTAACATAACCTCTTGGTTTCTTCTTACAATACCATTATGAATTCTTCCTACAGCTAGTTTACCAACATAGTTGTCATAAGCTATATTTGTGATTAGGAATTGCATAGGTTTGTTATCGTCACCCTCTGGATCCTCTACATGCTCAAGAATTGTTTCAAATAATGGAGTCATATCTTGGCTCTCATCTTCTAAATTTCTCTTTGCAAATCCACCTTTTCCTGAAGCGTATACCACTGGGAATTCTAACTGTAAATCATTAGCATTAAGCTCTATAAATAGCTCATATACCATGTATAATACATCTTCTGGTCTTGCATTTGGCTTATCTACTTTGTTTACTACTACTATTGGTCTATGTCCTTGCTCTAAAGCTTTCTTCAATACATACTTTGTCTGAGGCATTGGACCTTCAAAAGCATCTACTAATAGTACTACTGAGTCAACCATTTTCATAATTCTTTGTACTTCTCCTCCAAAGTCAGCGTGTCCTGGAGTGTCTACAATGTTGATCTTATAATCTTTATATCTTACAGATGCATTTTTAGAAAAAATTGTAATTCCTCTTTCTCTTTCAATATCATTTGAGTCCATTACTCTCTCTTCTACTTTTTCTAATTCGTGAGAACCGAAGGCTCCACCTTGTCTTAAAAGACAATCCACAAGTGTTGTTTTACCGTGGTCAACATGGGCAATAATTGCTATGTTTTTTATTTTCATTATTCTTCCTTCCTTCAGGGTTAAAAATATTTATACCCTTTTAATAAGTTATTATTTACATTTGCTAAACCTAAGAATTTGTTTTCTAGATAAACTCTATACCTTCCATCTGCTGTATTACATCTTATAGTATTACCATTTTGGAATAATACAAAGTTTTTTCCATCTTCAATCTCTATCTTCGGATATTGAAAAAACTCCTCTACACTACTTAAGAAGTCATCTTTTCCTTCTGAATGTAGTTTTTCTATATCCTCTAAAGTGTATGAGCTCTCTATATCTGACTCTCCTACTCTCTCTCTTACCAGTGAAGTCATAGTGGCAAAAGTTCCCAACTCTCTTCCTATGTCATCTATCAAAGAACGAATATATGTTCCTTTAGATACTTCACATCTAATCTTTCCTTTTCTTCCATCAAACTCTATAATCTCTATAAAATTTATGCTTATCTCTCTAGCTTTTCTTTCTACTTCTATCCCTTTTCTAGCTAGATCATATAATTTTTGTCCCTCAATTTTAATAGCAGAGTACATTGGTGGAATCTGTTTTATATCTCCTATAAACTTCTTCAAAATACTTTCTAACTCAGTTCGAGTTGTCTCTTTTTTCTCAGACTCTTCTACTATTTTTCCCTCAATATCATAGGTATCTGTTCTATATCCCAATTCAAATCCTGCAGTATAAACTTTTGAATACCCCTCTATATCTTGAACAAGTCTAGTAGCTCTTCCCAGACAAACAACTAAAACTCCCTCAGCTAAAGGATCTAAAGTTCCTGTATGCCCTATTCTTCTCTCTTTTAGGACCTTTCTAAGAACTCTAATAACATCAAAGGAAGTTATTCCACTAGGTTTATTAATATTAATTATTCCTTCCAAAACTTCAACTCCTATATTAGAACTATTTCATATTGTATCACATAATCCTAATTTTTAAAACAATTTTTTATTTTTCTATAATCCCATATCTATTACTTGGACTCCATAACAGATACTGTTTTATTCCTAAATCATCTAAGGCTTTTATCTGAGCCTCTATCTCTTTTTTACCATAAGGAATATAACCCTTTACCCATTTAGCAGTAAAAGCTTGTAACCAAGGTCTAATATCTGCTGGATAATTTAAATTATAGTTTCTATTTATTCCATCCAAAGTAGTATAATAGATAGTCTTATATGGCTCTGCATCAGGTACTGCCAATCCATATACTCCTCTTCCATAGTGACTTGGATATGCCATTGGTGATATTGCATCAACCTCATTACTTATTATCTCCCAGTGTTGACCCAATCCCATATCATCACTTGAACTTGAAACTTGTCCATATATATCTGCTGATATATAGACCTCTAATGGCTCCAACTCTTTTCTAGCATATTTTAGATATTTTTGAATTGTTTCAGGTTTAGATTCACCATTTGTATTTCTATAATCTAGTTCTTTATCTAACTTTCCACCATTTGATGCTGGGAATCTCACATAGTCAAACTGTATCTCATTAAATCCAGCTTTTGCAGCCTCTTTTGCCACTGCAATATTATATTCCCATAGATATCTATCATGTGGAGATACCCAAATTACACCGTCACTATTAGTAAATGGTTTTCCTGTAGCTCTTTTTATTATAGCTTTCTCTGGGTGTTTAGAAGCATATGTAGGATCTTTAAATGATACTATTCTAGCTATTGTATAGATATTGTTATCTTTTAATTTTTTCATAAAAGAGTGTATATCTGATATAGGGTATCTGTTATCATTTTTTCCTAAATATTTTAACTCAGCATCTGTTTTGAAAAGCATCTTTCCAAAATCCTCTTTCACATCTATTACAAAAGCATTTATCTTTGTTCTTTTAGAAAGCTCTATCAACTCATCAATTCTTTTTGCTGAAGCAGCAGTATTAACTGTTAGATATATACCTCTTACATCAATTTTTGGATTATTTACATATTCTCTCTTAGGAACAGCACTCAAATTAGCATTCTTTAGATTAGCAGGGATAACTTTTCTAACATCTTCAGTCAAACTTCCTGTTCTGATCCATCCCTCTCTCATCTCATTATTTTTTCCATACACTATTCTTTTCCAGTAACTTTTTTCAACATTCTTCTTCGTTGTAAAAGTCCCATCCTCTTTTTTAACCTTTGTCTCCTTAGTTATTTCAACAACCTTATCCTCTAGTACCTCAACTCTCATAGCTTTTTTCAAACTATCTTTTTGTACCTTCCCATTTGGCTCTGAATATATTGGTGTCTTATAGTTTATAGTATAGGCTATCTTCTTCTCTGGAGCCTTCTCTTTTTCACTTATCTTTATCTCTTTCAACGGTAATACTTGATTGACCTCTTCATTCTTTTCCTCTTTACTCTGTTCTTGGGAAACTACATTAACAACTTCCACACTACTTTTTCCAATATCCTTAGTCAAACTAGCTGTGGCAGTAATGGTAACTACATAAAAAGCTATCATACCTAATATTCCACTCATAAATCTTTTCTCTCTTCTCATCTTTATCTCCCTTACTTATATCATATTAGATATTTTATACTATTTTTTAAAAAATAGCTAGTTTGATTTTTAATAGACAATATATTTTTTATATATAAATAATAAAGGGGCTGTTGCAAATTTAATAGCATATGTTTTAAAATTAGCTAAAGAGATTTTTTAATCTCTTTGGCTTTTTTC
>NZ_JBEFNA010000024.1 GCF_040199715.1 Fusobacterium sp. SYSU M8D902 | reverse complement strand
TAATTTGATAGAAAGCTTTTTCAAAAGGTTTAAACATTTCTACAAAACGTCGCATGGATTTAAAAGAAAAGAGATAGTAGAATCTTTACTACAAGGTTTTTTCTTTTTTTACAATTATATTCTACCCCATACAAGTTTAAGAAATGAAACTCCAGCAAGAGTCGCAGGAGTAGAATATACAGAACACCAAAGAAAGAACTTACTATTATACTAAAAATTAAAACAAAAAGTACTTTTTTAAAAACATAGACAACTATGTTTTTTTGTGCTACAATTTTTTAGAAAAATGAATTTAGACAAATTATTTAATTACCAATTTCCATATCTGTTCCCTTTTTTTCATTTCAAGTTAACAGATTCAAATATTTGTATAATAGTTTTTCAAATTTAAATTAAATTTTGATGATAAATTTATAAAATTAATCATATATTTAATATTATAGTATTTTTAGTAAAAATACAATTTTTAATTAAAAATACAATAAAAGTGTTTCAAAAAAGCACTATAACTTTTAAAAATGTAATTATAAGCAAAAAAAAGTACTTTATAACTAAAAAAATACTTGACTAGTAAAAAATATGGAATTATAATAAGTTTAAAATAAAAGTAAGGTAAGATTAAATCATTCTAAAAAGATTATTTAAAGAAGTGAATTAACAGTAAAAAATTAGAAAAATAAAAGGTTTAAAAAAATTATTACATAAAAGCAATGAGCATTTTAAGGAGGAAAAGATGGGAAAAAATATATTTGAGCAAACAAACAGAACTATACTTTTTGAAGAATTTAATCCTGAAAAAATGGATTTGTTGACATTAGTAGGGAGTGGAAACAATGTTACTAGTTTAGGCGATGAGAAAATTAGAGAGATACATCAACATTTGTTAGTAAAAAGTTTTCCTGAATTTATTGAAAAGTTCCAGCCTAAAGTTTATAGTTATTTTAATGCAGCAAGTCAGAAAATTGCATATAGCTTAAATAAACCACAAGAAATATCTGAAGAGGCAATAACAGAAATACCAATAACTCTCGATAATACATTCTTTAAAATGTTTTCAACTCTTTTGGAAAGTAAGAGAATAAATGGAAGTAAGAATGTGGATTTTGATTTTAAAGAAATCCTAAATTATATTTCGCCTAAAAAAGTCATGGACGACATTAAGCAACTTAGAAAGGAAATAGCATATACTTTTGATAAACATGAATCTTTAGAAGATGAGGATCCAACAAAATTAGAGTATGGAGATAAATTAAACAATCTTATCGACAAAGCAAGTGCCAATTATAATAATATACTTGGTATGCTTCCATTGGCTATTGAGGATATTAAAACTAGAATCATGATAGGAAATGGTGATTCAAGTAGAAAATCTGAAGAAATAAAAATAGGAATGCTTACTATGAGTGAAAAAGGGGAACTTAAAATAATTGAAAAGCCTAAAGAAGAAAGCAGAGCTTTAGCTATCACAACAAATAAAAATACTGAGGTATTAGCTCAATGTTTTGAAGAAGATTATGATGCTATAAATGAAGAACCTAATGATTATATAAAAAATCTTGTTGTTAGAACTTTTGTTCCTCTTCCAGCAACTATTGATGATATAGATGTACAACAAGAAATAAAAAATTATAATCAATATCTAACTTTTTATAAAGAAGCACAGGAAGATTTTGTTAAAACTATAAAGCCATTAATGGAAAAAATATTAGGAGTAAAATTATTCTTTGAGCAATATGATAAAGATTTAGCAGGAATGAAGCCTTCTCTTTTAATAACTAATATAAAACTTGAAATGTTATTAAAAGGTGAGAATAAACAAGCATTAGAATTATATTTAAATACTGTTAATCAAAAAAATGATTTTGAAAATACAGTTTGGTTTGCAATAGTTCCAAGTATAAATCTTGATGAACAAACAAATAATAAAAATATAAGACAGAGATTTAAAGGAACAAACAAAGTAGAAAAAACAAATTACAATACAATAGAAAACTTAGGATTACTTATGTCTGTTTTATCAAAATACAAAATTTTGACTTTTTTCAGTATGGTAGCTTCAGAAGAAACTACATTTAATAATCTTGCAACAGTTGGAATAAATAAATATATTGATAAGACAAAAAATTTACAATATAAAAAAGGAATTAGTGAATATTTAGTGCCTGTAATCCCAAATTTCACAGTAGTACCTAAAGAAAAGTCAGCAGTAATCCTTGATTATAAACTAAAAATAGAAGAATCAAATTTACCTGAGTTTGATAAAAATGAATTGATTAAATTCTGGATAGAAGGAGTATATGTTGAAGGAGCATATATTGCAGCAGGAATAACAGCTGCATATCAATGTCCAGAATATTTAAGAAAGAGATTTAAAAAGGTTGATCCTAAAGAACCGGGAATAAGAGTTAATCTTGAGGATAAAGATAATGCTTTATTAATTACTACAACTATGGCAAAAGAGATTACAGGATATACAATAGCTACAAAAGATAGCATTAATAGAAATAATTTTGGATTTGTATTTTCTTCAGACAATATTCAACATGAAGGACAAATGATAAATAATATAATAGTTTATAAAGCTAGAACTTTAGCAACAAATGAAGATGGAATATTTGAACCTTTATATAAAACTTTGACTACAACATATATTGAAAGAATTTTAAGATATATGACTACAGATTTCAAAGAGGATAAAATTAAAGAATTTTTCAGCACAAATCCAAACAGCCAAAAAAATAAATGGGAAAAAGAGAAAGAAAAAGGAAATGTAAACGCAATACTTCAAGTTGGTGATGGATTATCAATGCAAATAGAAGGAAATAACTGTCTTTTAGATATAGTATTTAATGGAAATGTTAAAAATTTAACTCTTGAAATTACAAAAAATTAGATAAAAGATAGCCTTAAAAGCTATCAAAAAATATATTAAGGAGGTAGTTCACATGGGATTTAGATTAAAAATTAAAGGAGAAACAGAAGAAATATTACTAGGAATGGAAAATATTTTAGAAGCTGGTTATAAGTCAGATACACCTGATGATTCTGATGCACGTGCTACTGATATTGGAGTAATTATTACTGTAACAGGAAAAATTATTACACCAGTTCAAGGAGAAACAGAAGATGATACTAGAAAATTAGCTAAATGGTCTTTAGTTTCATCAGAAAAAGCAGATGCTTATAGAGATTTAACTCTTGAAGTAATATCAGGAGATATAATGGTTAGAAGTATTCATTTACCTAATGCTTTTATAGTTGATTATACAGAAGATTATACTGATAAAGGTGGAATAGGAGTATTTAAAGCAATTTTCAAACAAAAGAAAGAAAAAACAACAGATGTTACTCTTGAAGGAGGATATGCATCTGAAAATTAGTGTTTTTAAAGGTTGGAGAGAGAATATCTCTCCAACTCTTTATAATTAAGAGAAATATTTTGTCTTAATCATAAAGAGTTTAATAAAATTAGGGGGAAAAGGATGATAAAAAATAGAGTTCCGTATTTTAAAAGAGGGGAAATATTAGACAGCCAGCTTTTGGAAAATATAAGAAATACCCCATATGAGTTTTTTTCATTAAAATATTTTAATTATCCTAATGGAATTATTTCAGGATTAGAAATATATTCAGATAAAAACAGATTAATTATAACACCGGGAGTAATTAAATTTAATAATTTTTATTATAGAGTTAATGATGAAATAAGCAGAGAAATTCCTTTAGAAGATGGAGATTATATACTGAAAATAAATTTTTTTCCTAGAAAACTTGTAGATTTGGAAAAATATTATGAATATGCTTTTGAAATAGAACTGGATTTGAAAGAAGCTGATGATAAAAATAAATTAGAATTAGCAAGAATAAAGCGAAGAGAAGGAGCAGAAGTTAGAAATATTGAAGAATTTTTTGGAATAGAGAAAGAATATAATATAGTTTCGGAAATAAATAAACCTCAAAGTACAATATCAGGAATTATTATTGGTAATAAAATAATGAAAATATTTGCAAAAAAGGTTTTAGAAAAAAAAGAAACCGAGGCAATAGATGATAGTATTTGTATAAATATATTAAGTGGTAATTTTTCAAGAGAAGCATTAGATTTATATATTTTAAAAAAATTAGATATAGATAGTTCAAAAAGTACAAATAAAGATTTATATAAGTATTTAACTCAAATATATTTAAATTTAAAAGATAATAAAAAAATAAAAAGTAACAGAATAATAACAAAAAATAAGATGATAGTGGAGTAGTGATTTTATGGAAAATCTATATGAGATACTAGGAGTAAGTAATACTGCAACAAAAGAAGAAATAAAAAAGAGGTATAGAGAATGTGCCAAAAAATTTCATCCTGATAAATTTGCTACTGCTTCTAATATAGAGAAACAAAAAGCTGAAGAGAAATTTACACAAATAAATAATGCGTATTCTATTTTAAGTGATGATGAAAAAAGAAAAGAATATGATAAACAATTTATGGCTGAAAGAAAAAATTTAAAAAATGGAGGAAAAAATAGTAAAAAGTCAACAGAGAATAAATATGCTGGAAAAACTGAAAGTTTTCAAGAGATTTTTGAAAAATTTACTAAGGGAGATATTTTTGGAAATTATTTTGACCCTGAAAAAAATAAAAATAAAGCAGATACTAAATTAAAAGAAAAAACAAATGATATGTTTGAAGCATTCTTTTTTCAAGGGAGGAAGAAAAAATGAGACTTATTAAAGAGCTAAAATTAAAAAGAGAGATAAGAAAATATCAAAGAAAAGAGCTTTTGAAACATGAAACTAAAGAAAAAAAAGAAAATTATATACTTTGGATAGTAGTAATAATATTTTGTTTTTTCATTGCATATTATTATAATTTTTCTAAGCATATATTGATATTAATTTCAGCATTTTTAATGTTGCTTTTGATAATAAATTTATTTTATTGTAATTGGAAACTAAGAAGAGATTTAGAATTATATGAGAGATCGCAGGCTGTAAGAGATTCAAAAATTATAAAAAGTATTGAAGATAAAACAGAAATTAGAAAAAATAACATTACTCATTTAATTTTAAAAAATGAAAGTGGATATGATATTAGAACTTGGGCAGTAGGAAAAGCAAATTCATTGTTAATAGGCAAAACAACGAGAATGAGAGTAGACATAGATTTAACAACAACAGCATATTCTTCGTTAATAAGTAAAAACCATGCCATATTAAATAGAACGGATAATGGGTGGTATTTAGAAGATTTAGGCTCAAGAAATGGAACAGGACTGAAAAGATATGCAGACAATAGAAAAATAAAGGTAGGAAATGCTCCTGTTAAGGTACAAAGTGGAGATATAATTTATATTGCAACGACAGCCATATTATTAAAATAATTTATAACAAGTTAAATTTTTTAATAATATAAGAATAAATAAAATTAAGAGCAATAACTTTATATTAAAATAAAATTTTATAAATAATGGAGGATAAAAATGAAATTAGAAAGATGTGAAAACGGACATATATATAATAGTGCTGTATATAAGGAGTGTCCATATTGTAATAGTGAAAGACTAGAACAGGCAGAAGTTAGAGAAGAAGTTGTAGCAATGGATAAAGTTGAAATTGAAGATGAAGCAACTCAATCATATTGGGCAAATGAGATTGCAGTAGAACCAGTTGTTGGATGGCTTGTATGTATAGATGGATATGACAAAGGAAAAGATTATAAATTAAAGACAGAAAAGAATTTTATAGGAAGAACACCTGAAATGGATGTATGTATAGAAGGAGATAATTCAATTTCAAGAAAAAATCATGCAATTATTGCTTATAATCCCAAAAATAGAGAATTTGTTATAACTCCGGGAGAAGGAACAGGGATTGTATATGTGCAGAACGAAGCTGTATATGCACCTTTAAAATTAAATTCTTTTGATGTAATTGAGATGGGAACATCAAAATTTGTATTTGTAGCATTATGTGGAGATGAATTTGACTGGAAAATAGATAAATAATATAGGTGAATAACTATGAATAATATATTGAATGAAGCTAATAAATTAAAATCAGGAGTAAAAAGAGCAGGAAATGATATAAAAAAGGCTAAAAATTTAATTCCTGCTACAGAAGAAAAGAAAGAAAATGAATTACAAGAAACTGGAAGAAAGGCTGAAAGTAAATTTATTACTTCTTTTGTATCAAGAATAGGAAAACAGCCTATCAACTGTGATTATTTTGCATATATAGAACTGCCTGATTTTGCTATTTGGGTATTGGCAGATGGATATGATGAAGAAAAAGGCGGGGAAGAAGCAAGTAAAATAGCTGTAGAAGAAGTAATTTCTTCATTTATGGAGAAACCAAAACTTTCTCCATATTTTTTAAAAAAAATCATAATGAAAGCTCATAATAAGGTTGAAGATTTAAGAGGAAGAAGCAGAGAAAAAAGAGGTATGAGTACCTCTTTAGTTGTATTTATAACAGACTATACTTCAATAATATGTGGAAATGTAGGAAATGCAAGACTTTATCTTTTGAGAGATGACATTGTTTATGAAAAAACAGTAGATCACTCTATTGCTTATATGTTATATGAAGCAAATCAGCTTGATTATAAAGAAATTAGATTTCATAGTCAAAGAAATAAATTAACACAGGCAATAGGAGAAATTGATGGAATAAAACCATATATTTCTAAGAGAATACAACTATATGATGGAGACAGAATTTTGCTTTTGTCTCATGGAGCATGGGAGAATATAGGCGAAAGTGAAATTGAAGTAGAACTTTCTAAAACAGATAAAGTAGGAGTATGGATAGGAGCATTGGAAAATAAAATTAAGGATAATTCTGATAATAATATTCCTAATTATACTTTGGCAGGAGTTTTTATAAATCAAGTGTCTCCTACAGGTAAAAAGAAAAGAAAAATAAATTACATAAAATATTTGATAATCTCTTTGGTAATAATAGGAATTGGATTTTTTCTTTATAAGGGATATTCATTGAAAAAAGAGAGAGATATAACTTATGAAAGAGCATATCAATATGAAAATGAAGGGCTTAAATATGTAGAAAATGAAGATTTTGAAGAAGCTTTAGAATCTTTTGAAAAAAGTAAAAATGAATATACAGCTTTAGAAATAAGTCCAAAAGAAGGAAATATAGTATACAGAACAATATTTTCTCCTAAAATTACTAATATTAATTTAGGAAGACAGATTTTATTGGTAGATAAAAAAATAGAACAACTTGGAGTTTTACAAGAGATTTTATCAGATATAAATGAAGCAGATAAACTTTATAATGCAAATGATTTTATACCTGCTGAAGAAAAATATAAAGAAGTAAAAGGAAAAATACCACAATTAAAAGATTTAAAATATAAGAAAATAGATGAAATTTCTAAAAAAGTAGATGATTCTATAGTAGCTGCTAAAGGTCTTGGAGTAGCTTATGAAATGAAATTGGAGGGAGATGCTCTTTTAGAATTTGATGATATTGAAGGAGCTATTAGGAATTATCTTGAAGCAAAACTAGTATTTTTAAAGTTTAATAAGATTGATTTATTGGCAGAAGTAACAGAAAAAGCTGAAAGATTGGCAAAATCAAGAGATAGAAAATATGACAGAGCTTTAATGTATGAAAAGAAAGCTTATGAATTGGAAAGTTCTGATATAAATGGTGCAATCGTATATCTTGAAATGGCAAAAGGAGTTTATGCAGAGCTTAAAGATGAAGCAAGAAGATTGGAAATAGAGGGCAGAATTTTAAATCTTGATGAACTTAGAGATACTTTGATAAAAGAAAATAAAGCCTATTTAAATGAAGCTAAGGCATATGCTGAAAGTGGAGAATATGAAAGAGCTTTATCTATTATAAAGAAATCTCAGGATATTTCTGTTCAACTTAAAGATAATCAAAAACTTACTGACAGTATTCAAGAAGAAGGTGATTTGCTATTTAGCAACAAAAAATATCAACTAGCTTATGAAAAGTACAGTGAGGCATATTCTGTGTCTGTAAATACTAATAATAAAATACAACAGGAATATTTACAGGGAAGAATAGAAACTTTAAAAGAATATTTAAATATTAATAAAGATGAGAAAAAAGCAGATGATTTATTTAAAGATGAAAAATATAAAGAAGCTAAAAAAATTTATCAAGAAGTTCTTGAAAAATATAAGTCTTTAGAAGGTAATAAATATTTTGAAAAGGAAAATTATGATATTTTAATAAAAGAAACAGAAGCTAAATATAAACAAGCAAAGAAAAAATCCAACTGGATACCTTTTATTTAAAATAAAAAAATTCAAAAAGGATTAGATATGGAACTTTTAAGAAAAGGTAATGTTTTTACAACTTATTTAGTTGAAAATAGTATACAAGAGAAAGTTGTAGTAAAAATAATAAATGCTGAATATCTTAAAGATAAGGAGAAATACCAAAAAGTCATAAAGCAATTTCAAATCGAAAAAGAGATTTTAAAACTTTTAAACTTTAATTTTATTCCTAAATATATAGATAGTGGAGATATTTTCTTGTGTATGACTTATATAAAGGGTAAAAACTTAAAAGAAATTAAGAATAATTTGAGCTATAAAGAGAAGCTGGATATTTTAATCCAGCTCTCTCAAATAGTTCAAGAGCTTCATAGAATTAAAGTTATTCATTGTGATATAAAACCTGAAAATATCATTTATAATAATGGAAAAATTTTTCTTATAGATTTTGGATCAGCAATGTTGGAAGGAGAAAAAGTTGAATATATTCAAGGAAGTAAAATTTATTCTGCCCCTGAGATTTATACAGAATTTGTAAGATGTCCTCAAAATGATATTTATAGTGTGGCTTCAATGTACAATCAGATGATAGAGGAGGACAAAAAAGACTACAGAATAATTCATGGTGGTATGAAAAAAAATAAATCTGAAAGATTTGATAGTATAGATAAGATATTGGAAATTTTATCAGAAATTAGGAGTAAAATATGAAAAGATACTATATTTATGATGAGTTAAAAAGAAAAAGTCATTATGACTTATACAAAATATGTGTTGATGAAAAACTTGTAGAAGGATTTCAGGAAAACCTTAATAGAACAGAATTAATTAATATAATATTAAAATACAGAAGCAGAGAAAAAGTATATTGTATTGATTCATATAAAGAATTTGGAATGGAAAGACTGCAAGATTTATTTGATAGTAAACTTGGGTTTAGATTAAATGATTCAAATAATATTAAAATACCGCACAAAATAGTTATTTATAAAAGTATGCCACTTACAGAAGAAGATGAATATAGAGTAACTATCCCAGAACATATATCAGAAAATAATGTATTTTTAATAAATGGAAACAGTTATTTATGTGGAATTTTTCAACTTGTTAAAGATAGAAAAGGAGGAGCAAATACCTTTTTTATCAAGAGTGATGAAAAACTATTGAGATTAGATAATTTAAAAAATCAAAATTACTCTCTTTTATTTTTTGGAAGAAGCGATGAGAAGTTCTTATTTAATTCGTATTATGCTGATATAGAGAGTAAACTTCCTATGTCTTTAAATTATTATCAAGTACCACTTGACAGTTTCCATTTTTTAGATTTAGAAGTAACTGATACACCTTTATGTATTGATTTTGGAACTGCTAATACAACTGCTGGTGCATATTTAGACAAGTATTATGTAAAGAATTTACCACAACATAAAATATTAAGTGGGCATATCTATTTAGATAAAACAAATTATGTTAGATTTCCAAAGGGATTAGATAAATATTCTAATGTAATTCCTACTATTGTATATATAAAAAATTGTTTTAATGAAGAAAATATAAAATATGCTTTTGGACATGAAGTAGAAGAACTTTTAAAAGACAATAACTATAATCTAAAAGGCAGTGTTTTTTATGGAATTAAAAATTGGGTTAAATCAATAGAGCAAAAAGAAAGAATAGTAGATGAAAATGGTGATATTAGATACATAGAAAGAAAAAGAATAGTAAAGGCATATATTGATTATATTTTATATAGAGCAGAATCTCTTTTTAAATGTAAATTTAAAAATATTCATATTACAACACCTGTAAAATTAAAAAATGAATTTTTAAATATGTTTAAAGAAATTCTCCCAGAATATCATATCATTGAGGAAAATGCTTTAGATGAAGGAGTTGCAGTACTGTATAACTCAATAGAAAACTTAATAGAGAAAAATAAATTTATTGATAATGAGGAATATAAAGCTTTGATAATAGATTGTGGTGGAGGAACAACAGATTTAGCTTCCTGTGTTTTTAAAATAAAATCAGAGGAAATTAACTATGATATTGATATAAAAACAACTTTTGAAAATAGTGAGGAAAGTTTTGGTGGAAATAACATTACATATAGAATTATGCAGTATTTGAAAATTTTATTAGCTCAATACTATCAAAATAAAAAAGAACTAGGAATTAATGAACTTATTCCAAATATAGGAGAACTTATTTATAGAGATGTTGATGAGCATGGAGTAAAATCAATTTATAAAAATATTGAAACAGAATATGAAAAAGCTGAAAAAATAATTCCTACAAGATTTATTGATTTTGAAAACAGAGCTAGTGATGTATATTCAAAAGTAAAAAATAATTTCTTTTTTATGTGGGAAATAGCAGAAGAATTAAAAAAAGAACTTTTTAGGAAAACAACAATAGTTAGAACAAAATTTGATAATATTTCTTTTGAGAATAGCGACTTATCTTCAACTGTAATTTCAAGCTGGAATTTAAATATTTATGATAATGGTTTTATGAGGAATATAAGCAGTTTTCCTAACCTTATAATAAATAAAAGTGAAATTATAAAACTTATTAAAGGAGATATATATGAAATTTTCAGACGTTTTTTAACTCAATATTATGAAACAGGAATAATTTTTAATTATTCTCTAATAAAACTCAGTGGGCAGACTTGTAAAGTAAATCTTTTTGCTGAAGTGTTAAAAGAATTTGTTCCGGGAAAAATGGTAGATTTCAGAAGAAATTTGGAAGAGAATGAGCAGCAATTAAAAATAAGTTGTCTTGACGGAGCAATAAGATATTTAAATTCAAGTAAAATTGGAAATATTAGAGTAGAAGTAAAAAATGATATACCAATAGTTCCATATTCACTTCATGGAACAAAATATACAGGAGAAGAAGTGGAGATTTTGAGAACAGGAGAACAAGCAGGAGCTAGTGCAGGATCAATTAAAAAGATTTCTTCAACAGAGATATTGCCATTATATTTGAAAAATAAAGAGGAAGAGATAAAAAAACATTTTACTTATATAAATAAATCAGAATTTTATAAAGAGGAAGATGAGCAGAGAGTTCTTGAACTTCTTGATAATCACTTTGAACAAGATGATTTAGATACAATTTATAATGGAGAAACTAAATTTTTTGCTTATACAGATAAAAACTTTTGGGGATTTTATGTAACAGGAGTAAAAAGAGAGAATAATCAAACTTTTATAGGGAAAAAACAGTATTTTTCTTTTGAAGAAGATATAACAACAATAAGTTTCTTTGATGGAAAACATTAGTTGAAAAAATTACTAATATAGGAGAAATTATGGAAAGATTAAAAAAAGTAATAGAAAATGAATTGAAAAATTTAGAAGTCAATGAAAGAAATCTATTAAGGCAGACTTCTCTTTTTACAATAAATAAATTAATTGATAATGTAAAAGAAAGAATGGATGAATTTGAAAAAAGTATTTTAGATACAACTATTCAAAAGAATGAAAATGTATATATTGCAAGTTTAATGATTCCAAAGAAAGACTTATATTTATATGAGGTAACTTATTCTCCTATATTAGAATCTGATTTGGAGGAAAATGATTTAAAAAAAATTTTAACAGATGATAATGAAGAGAAAGTTTTAAATAGAGTTTTTATAAATTTAGGATTAGAAAAACTAGTTCAGTTAGAAAACAAAGAATTTATAGGAAAAGTTTTTTGTAACAACAAAGAATATACTTTAAAATTAAAACTAAAAACAGAAACAGAATATTTAAAAAGAATGAAATTATTATATGATATTTTCTGTTTAAATACTATGAAATGGAAAACATATAATATTCCTTATATAAGAAAAATGTTTAAAGTAGTTATTACTGAGTATAATTCAGAATTAGCAAGAGAACTTAAAGGAGGAGAAGTTGTTTTTATAAATAAAGAAGAGTTAGCTCCTTATTGGATAGAAGATCATATTATTATTTGGAATATAAAGGAAGAAAGTGCTAGCAGTGATGGACTTATAAAACCTACAATTAATAAAATTCATTATGAACATACTGTTGTTTTTGAAAATGTAACAAGGGTATACCTATGTCCTGATGCAGATAATAAAATTTATACTGTTGCCAAGACAGTAGATAACAGTATGAAAATTGTTACAGATGAATCTCGTCCAGTAAATTGGAAATTTTGGAGTATACTTCCAATAGAGATGAAAGATTATTCAAAATTAAGATTTACATTATTTGATAATAGAATTGATAATAATTTTATAAATCAGATAAAAATGGAAAATGATTTAAGAATAAGAAATAAAGGTGAAATTTATAGAATTTTAAATAGTTATAAAGATGTAAGAAAATATTTAAAGCTAGAAAATATTATTATCACTTCTGAAGAGAAAAAAACAGAATCTTTGTATGAGATAAATGATTTTATTATAGATGAATTTAAATTAAAAGGGAAAAAAGCCTATATGTATTTTGAATTTATACCAATTATACAAGATGAATTTACTAATGATATTTTAAGTTTTATTATCTCTGATTTTCAACTATATTTTCCTGAATATGAATGCAAAGGAATCCTTAAAGTCTAAAAGAGGAGGAGCTTATGAAAAAAAGATTACTTGTAATAATAACAATGCTATTTTTATCCTTATCACTATTTGCAAACAAAAACAGCACAGTAATAAAAACATTTGAAAATAAATTTCCACAAGATAAATTTTATTTTATACAGGGATTGGACTATAAATTTGATTTAAGTACAAGTATAAGATACAAAGGGATATTATACAGCGATAGATTGGAAAAAATGGGATATCCTTTTGGATTGGAACTAGCACTAGAGGGTAGCAGTGATGGTTCAGAATATCTTGAAAATTATGAAAGCTTATTTTTAAAAATAGAAGTAGATAAACCAATAGAAAAGAGAATGAAGGAAATATTTGGAGAAAAAAGTGTGCTTAATAATAATTATTGGGTTTCTCCAAAGGGATATAAAGAAATGTTGGAAATAATTGGAAAGGAAGTTCCTTTTGAAGAAAAAGGGGGGGCATATTCTACAATAGTAAATGTATTTGTAGATAGATTGGAAGATATAAATAAAGAAAAAATGAAACAAAAAACATATAAATTTGCAAGATATTTATACGATGAAATAAATTTGACTACTTATTTACAAGTATATATAAGAGATAATACCTTTTTTGAAAATTATAACTTAGTGGCTTATCAAATATATCCTCCATTCAGAGAGAGAGAAGATATTAAAAAAATACTAGAAAAAATAAAGAATGGAAAAAAAATAACAGAGACTGAAAAAATTGCTTTGACAAATGTATTTTACAAAAATTTTACTTTTAATATGCGAAATACAGATATTAATATTAGTTTCAAAAGAGAACCACTTAAAAAATATAAAGACCAAAAAATTAAAGGAAGGTTATTATGGGAAGATTATATTGATGAGGGGGCAAATTAATTTATGAGTAAATTACCAGATATTAGTTATGCTTTAATGGCACAATTATCATATTTAAAATGGAATGAAATAAAAGAGAAAAGAGAAATTCAAGAAGAAGTATTAGAAGATATTTTATTTAAAGAAAGAATTATGTCGTATATAAAAACAGATTTTTATAATAATCCTAAAAATTTACCAAGCAATGAAAGTATTTATATAAATCCAGAAGATGAGAAAAGTAAAATTCAAGGAGGACTGCCACCTTATGTATATCATGGAGATGATAAGAGATTACTCTTAGCATATTCTCTTGATGATGGGAAAAAGCCCAAAGCAAAATTTGGAGAAATATTAGATGGTTGGGAATATTTGGATTGTGCAACAGGAGAAATGATAGAAAATAAGTTTTTTGAAGAAAGTCTTTTAAAGGGATATAAAGAAAGTGGTTTCTTTGGTGTAGCTTTTCAAAGAGGAGACGATATAATAATAGCTTATAGAGGAACGGAAACAGAAGAGCTGAATAAAGATGGAGGAACAGATCTAAATATTTATCTTAAACAATTAGATATACAACAGGTTGAAGCTGTACTTTTCTATGAATATATTAAAAGAAAATATGGAAAAGAAAATGGAAAAAATAAAAAAATATATATAACAGGACACAGTTTGGCAGGAGCTTTAGCTCAGTATGTTCATTTGTATGCAACATGGCAAGAACATGAAATCGGTCATACAGTGACTTGGAACGGACTTGGAACTTTTGGAAGTGCATTAACACCGTTACAATTTTCTATGACTGAAGATATTAGAATTTCTCCGAATGATTCTTTAATAGATGTAACAGAGAAGTTGAGAGAAGAGCAAAAAAAATTTAGAGTAAGAATAGAATCTATAGAAAAAGAAGATTATGGAGAAAAATTAAAAAAATTCTATTCTCTGACAGGAAAAGAATTAAGAGAATATATAAAAGATAATTGCAATAATTTTAGAGAAAACATCACTAACTACTATATGCACGAAGATTTTGTTGGAGGATATCTTAATGGAGATTACATAGGTAGAAAGGTTGCTGTTGATATAGAAAATAAAAAAGATAAAAATTGTCGTAATCATAAAAATTCAGAAAATGAAAAAGAAGAATTAATTGAAAATATAAAGAATGCAATTCCTGTTTTAATATTGCTTAGTGGTCTTTTTAGTGATGAAAAAGTATCATTGAAAAATAAAGGAATACTTACAAAAATAGGATATGTATATTTAGTATCTTCAGTACTTCTACCAAGAGAAAAATTTGGTATGCTTATAGATGAAGCGGATGAAGTAGATAAAACTAAAATAAGCTATTTTATAGAAAAATTAAAAACTATGGATATTTCAGAAATTTCTGACTATGGAAAAGATATGATAGTTTTGCTTTTAAATTTTCTTGATGAAGATGAATTTTCAAAAAATTGTAAAGAAAGTTTAACAGAATTAAGAAGATATGTAGAAAAAATATTTCCTCCAGTAGAAAAAGGACTATCATCTTACATATTTCATGGAGTAAACAATTTTTTAGCTTTTATGAACGATAGTGGTAATATAGAAGTTGGTGTGATGAGAAAAGAATTCAGATGGAATGCTCTTAAAACAATAGTACAATTAAAATCTGACTTTAATTATAAGTTTTTAAAAGGTATAGATAGAAATAATAAAAAAGATCAGATACTTGAAATAAAAAATTATAATGTAGAACAAGAGATATATCAGAGAGCTAATAGATTAATCTATGGAGGAATATTTGTTCCTTTTCCAATAACGCAGACAGATATATTATTTAGAGAGAATTTTATATTGGAAAATTTTACAACTAAAGATATGGATGTAAATAAAAATAAACCTGATGGAAAATATATAGGGGAAATAACATTAGGAATATATAACAATATAGCAAGGCTAGGAGGAATTCATGGACAAAGTCCAGTGAAGATAAAAATATATGCAGTAGGGTTAGAAGAAGTAAAAGTAAAGGAAGATAAAAAGAAAGTAATAACATTTGGAATAGAAGAAAAAGAACATAGTTATAATAAAGTTTTAAGATAAAATCAAGTGGTTATAAGGAGAAGTTTTTATGGAAAATAAAGGATATAATTATATTTGGTATCCACTAACAAATTTTGTAGAAATACCAAGTAATGATTTTAAATTTAGTGTTGCTGAAATTTTTTCTCCCTACACAGAGCTTAACTTGGATGCTATGAATGAAGTTAAAAGCAATTTAGAAAGTCAAAAAAATAACATTTTAGAAGTAAATCCTTTTATAAGATTTGGAGAGATATTTTATGAATTATTAAATCCAGATAAATATAAATTTGACAAAAAATTAAGAGAGAGTGTGTTTAATATTCTTATTCATTTTTTAGGAGAATTAGACTTATATTTAGGGCAGAATAAAAAAGATATAATTATTAAAGAGATGGTAAAAAATATAGAAAAAGGAGCTTTTGGGGAGAAAATTAAAGAAGATTTTAAAATATTTAGAGAATATGAAAAAGTAATAATAGCTGATGGACTATACTGTATGTACAATTATTTAGATATGCTTGAATCCTTTAAAAAGGTATTTAAATATATTTTTCCTGATTCAATAATTTATGATAGGCTAACATCTGAAACAAATATTGTTATTTATTTAAACTATAAAAATAATAAGATAAATCAATTAAAAGTAAATTTTATAAAAGAAATGTTTTTACCTTTGGGATTGGAAATTGATTTGTTTTGGGAGAAACATTTTGGAGTAATAGGAGTAGATATTACAATGAGAATAGGAGAAATAGCTATTTTTTAAAGCAAGATATCAGGAGGAAAAGTATGAAAAATATTGTAATTATTAAGTCAAATGATTTATCAAAGGGAAATCATATTTTATTATCAAAATCAGAAATTTTAAAAGTTGAAGTAAATACATTATCATATAATTCTTTAAATAGAGAACCAATAAAAGAATTATATAATGAATATTATAACGAAAATAAAGAAAATACAACAAGATATGAAGCTGAACCTGAAATCATTATAGAAGGGAAAATTTTTAATTATTCTAATTTAGAATTACAGAAAGATAATGAAGAAAGATATCTAAGTCAAGAACTTAAAGAATATATAAACAATAAATTTGGAGATAAATTGGACTTGAAAGATGAAGAGAAAATAATGGCAGAAAATATACTTCATCTAAATAGAGATAATATACATAGAATAATAGATTGGGAATATGATAGACAGTTTGATACTAAAAAAGATTATAGAGATATCATTTGGGAAATAACACCTACAGAAGGGGATGCTTTAATTATTTATTTAGAGAAAATGTATATTTATAGTTATAGAGAAGTTTTAAACATAGAAAAAGGATATGGACATTATACTCTTGTATTAAGAAAAAATCCAATAATAAAAGAAAATATGGAGATTAAATAAATTTAGGAGGTAATTCTGATGAAAGTAAGAGTATATATATCTGATATTAATATTGCTTTATCTTCAGATGAAATTATAGAGATAGAAAAATACTATATAGGAAGAAACAATCATCATAGAAGCTTTAAAATAAAGGGAAAAATTTTTACAGGTCTGACAGATGAACAGGCAAAGAAATCTGATATTTTATCAATGTCAGAAAAAAAAGGAGAAAGTTATTTTCCTGATATGACAAGAGAAGTATTGAAAAATATTTATTCTAATTTAGATATAGATGATACAGAAAAGAATTTAAAAGAAAAGATATATGAATATAATAGAGAAAATATTAGGAAGATTGTAAGATGGAGTAATGATTCTAAAAATTGCTATCATAAAATGATAATAGAAACAATTTTTGAAGAAGAATCTCCAGTTTTTTTAATAGTTCCTTCAGTATTTGTAAAAAAGTTAAGTGTAACAGCCTCTTCAGAAGAAGGAGTAGGACAATTTGAACTTTTGCTATATCAAAAATTTATTTTAAATGAAAAAATAGGAGAGTTTTTCAAAAAAAATGAATAGGAGAGTGTAAAATGAGTATATCATATCAAAATTATGAAATAAAAGATCTTGTTATTAAAGCAGGAGACAGAATAATTCCAAATGTTGAGTATAATCTACAAAGTTTTTATATAAAGTCAGAAGCAAATCAACATACAACAGCAGATATAGAACTAGAAATTTTAGTAGAAGAATTAAATAGTTATATTCATTTTAATAGAACAGTTGATGCAGAACTTATTATTGCTATGACAACAACTTTTGAAGAAAAAGAAGAAGATATTATATTTTTAACAGGTCATGTAATTAGTTCTTCACTTTATAACATAGGAAAAAACAGACATTTTTTAAAAATACATGCAGTTTCTGTAAGTGAGAAAATGGACAGAGTAAAAAAATATAGAGCTTTTCAAAAAACAACTTTAACTTATCAAAAGGTTATAGAACAGATTTTCAGTGATTATCCAAATATTTCATATCATATAAAAGGAAAAAGATTTGGTGAAGAGATAAAAGCTCCATTAATTCAATTTAAAGAAACTGACTGGGAATTTTTGGTAAGAGTATTATCAAGGATTGGCATAGGAGTATTTTGTTTAGCAAATGGAAGCATTTCTTTAGGATTTGTAGATACAAGTGCAAGAAAGAAAAAATATGATGGAGAATATGGAAAAATAGGATATATAAGAGATAGAAATCAGCCTCTAGGATATGTAATAGAAAGTGAACAAAGTTATAGTTTAGGCGATGTAGTTCAAATAGAAGGATCTGAAATTAAATCAGAGGGAAATGTTACTATTTCTGAAATAGAATATATTAATGGAAAATTTTTAGGAAAATATGAATTGCAGCAAAGAGAGTATGTCTACCCATATATTTCTAATAAAAATATAGCTGGCTGTGTATTAGAAGCTAATGTTGAAAAAGTGTTTGAAAGGGATAAAATAGCAGTAATGGAAGTAAATTTAAGCCTAGGTTTAGCAAAATATGCTTCTGTAAAATCAAGAACTAATGAAAATTTGAAAAGTTATCCTGATGATAAAAATGGAAGATATATTTTTCCATATACAACACCATATTCACAAAGTAATACAGGATACTTTTGTACTCCTGAAACAAATGATGTGGTAGCAGTTTATTTCCCTATGGATGAAGAAGAGTATGGTTATGTATTATGGGCAGTAAATAATCCGGGAAATGGAAGATTTAGTAATCCAAATATAAGGAATTATACTACTCCTATTGAAAGTAAAGACCCAGCTTATTTTGATTTCAGATTGAACTATGAAAAATTTAATATTTATGCAGAGAAACTTATTGATATGAAAACAAAAGAGGAATTAAATTTAAAATCAGAGGATAGAATTTTAATTTATTCTAAAAATGAATATCTAATGAAATCTGATAAAAATATGGCAATATCTTCAGACAAATTACAAGTTACATCAGAAACGAATTTAGAAGTAGTTTCTGATAAAAAAGTAAGCAGAATAACTGATTTGGAGGTAACTACATCAAAGAGTGTACAAAAATCTCAAGATATAATAATAAAAACAGTAAATTATATAAAAAATGCTCAAAAAATAGTAGATAAAAGTTAGGAGTTATTATGAACTATAAATATATTTTTAAAGTAGAAACTATTGATAAAGAAGAGCAAACTAAAGAATATGAAAATATAACAGAAATTGATATAGAAGATAAAGATAAATATTTTGAAGTTGCTTTTAAACTAGATGAAGAAAGAGCAGATAGGATAGAAAACTTTTTTATAAAAATTAACAATAATTTTAAAGTTATTCAGATAAATAAAGAAGATTCTAGTATTTATAATATTGATAAAATTATAAAAGGATGGAAAATTTTAAAAAAAGAGGCTATTCTCAATATTGATATTCCAACAATAGTTGATTTAATATTAGATAATGCTAAATTTTATGAGAATGAAGAATTTTTAACAACTCTTTTAAAAAATTATAATATAATGCCATTTTTATTTTTATTAGATTTTAAAGATTTGAGTAAGAGTAACTGTAAAAATTTAAAATTATATAATTTGATATTTGATTCAGAATTAAATTTTGACCTTTCTTTTAATTTTGAAGAAGAAAAAAATAATAAAGGTATATTAAGATTTGTTGGAAAAGAAGCTAAAACATTTGATATAACTCCTTTAAGACAAATTATAAAAAAAGAATATAATATTGCACCGGGAACTCCTTTCTCTTTAGAACTTGGAATAGAGGGTAATTATGTATTAGAGAATAATTTTATTAAAAGTTTTAAAGCTGTAATTACAATAAATTGCCCTAAAGTTATGAAAAAAATAGCAACTTTTGAATTATTGGAGTTAAAAAATGAGTAAAAAAATAGTAAAAAAATTTTTTAATTTTTTTGATTATACAGCTAATATGAAAAAATTGTATAAAAATAATAAGAATAATGAAGATGAAGAAAAAATAGTCGATTTAAGTTTTTTGCATAAAAATAGTACATACATAGAACTTAATGAATTATGTCATTACTTCAAATTTATTCCAATCCAAAGTGAAGATAATGTTGAAAATGAAAAAGCTCAAAATATCCTAGCAGAATATTTAAATAAAGATTTTTCTGATTTTTTAAATTATACAATAGTAATGGGAAAAAACTACGAGCTTAAATAAATTTAATATATGAGGTGAAAATATGAAAAAAATTAAGATATTTTCAATGATATTAGTAAGTATATTTTTGGTATTTTTAATAATTATTAAACTTTCAGAAAAACCCGAAGACATATTACAAAAACATTTAAAAAATAGATATAACAAAGAATTTGTAATTGCATACAGTGGAGAAAGAAGTGATGGAAGAAGTAAATGGTTTGAAGCAGAAATATATCCAAAAGAACTTGTAGGAACAACAAGAGAATATGATAAATATTATTGGGCAAAAGGTTTTGTAGAAGATGGTAAAGGTGGAGATACCTATGGTGGAGTACTTCTTAATGAATCAGCAAATAAATTTTATCTTCCAAAGTTAAAAGAATTATTTGGTAAAAATGTTCTTCCTATTTTAAATGTGGAAGGATATTATGAAAAGATAGATTTTCAAGAAGAAATGGCAAGGCGTAGAGAATTTTATAAAAAAGACCCAAAAGGAAACTTTTTCCCAATATCAGGAGGAATCTATATATTTGGGCGAGTAGAAAGCGATGAGGATAGAGAATGGTATAGGAAACAGATTTACGAATTTGTGCAATTTATGAAAGAGACAGGAACTTTTGAATATGTGGATTTAGGAATTGTAATTTGGGACGAGAGAGTTTTAAGTGAAGAATTTAGAACAAATGAAGATTTGAGAAAAGCAATTTTAGTAGCAAGAAATATAATGGATGATGATAAAGAGTTTATTAAGGAAAGAAAAAGACTTATGAAACAAACTGATGAAAGTATGAAAAAACTAACTAAAGAGGAAAAAGATAAGATTCTTAATAGCTATATAAAGAGTGATATTTATGGAGTTGGAAATAGAAATGACGAAATATTTGTCTATAATAAGTTGTTAGGAATGAAAATATATTCTCCAAAATATATAGAAAGTCAAGGTTTAACTCATAGAGAGAAAATAAATTATGAAAAAGTTGAAGATGTTAAATTTTGGAGTGAACTATATTAGGAAATAGGAGGTTTTTATGGAAATAACAGATAAAGAGTTACTTGCTATATGCAACCTTTCTAACTTAAAAATGGAATTTGCTGATATTGCCAAAGAAATAGACGACGAAGGAAATATTCTGTCAAATCATACAATCTATTCACTCTTAGAAAAGGAATTAAATGGCTATAATAAGAGAGATGAGTTAAGAAAAAAATATAATTTTCCTGAACTTTTTACAGGAATACACTTTTATATCATTGATGAAGCAAGTATAAAAGATAGTAAAATAAAAGCTGATACAGAAAAAGAAATATTAAAAGATAAAATAGAAGCAGAATGCTATGACCAAGATATAGGAAGTTTTTTCAGAATAACAAATAATAAAAAGCGAATATGTATATATAATTCAAAAAAAGAATTAATAGATAAAGCTCCTATAGTAATGGAATATTATGATTCTTTATGTGAAGATAGTGATAAAAAAAATAATGTAGGTGCTTTTTTGAATGAATGGGAAGTTATTTTTGCAGGAGATGACTATTCTATAGGAAAAAAAACTTTAGAATTAAAAGAAGAAAAATTAAAGAAGGAAGGAGTTTTTAAATTTGATGAGACAAAGAAGATTATTCCAACAAGAGAAGAGGTAGAAAAAGAAAAAATTAATAGAAATATATTTAAAGGAATAAAAGAACTCTCTCAAAATGAAATTACTGGAGAAATAGTTGGGGAAATAGCGAAAAAAGGAGTTTCAAAAATTTCTGAAAAGTTAGATTTTTTAGATGTTAATTATGCTGAGCATTTAGGGAATATAGCAAACTTTTTTGAAAACTCTATAACTGATAAAAATTCTTATAGTGGAGAATTTAAAATAAAAGTAAGTTTAGTAGATGAGGAGTTGAAAATTGTAATATGCAGAAATAAAGAAAAATCAATAATTGTTATAGCTTTTGAAAATAAAACTGAATTAAATGAGTTAGAAAATAATTTAAATAAAGGAATACTTTCTAAAGAAATGTTTGCACTTGAGCAAATTTATAATGATATAAAAATGAAAAATCCAAACTATAAAATAATATTTGCTGGAGTAGGAACAGCTGGAAAATTAGCAACAATATATGGACTATTATATGGAGAAGAAAGTAAAGGCTTTTACTTAAATCAACCTACCAATATATCAAGCATTTATAAGTTTTCATTCCAAGACTTAGAAACAACTATAGAAAATATGACGCACTATACTAAAAACATAGAAGCAGATGATATAGTATCAAATTTAATATCTTCTTGTCTTGGATATGTTTCAGGTGTTGCTGTAGTAGTTTTAATAGGTAATCCTCTTATTGCTGTTCTTTCAACTATAGGAACTATTTTCTACAACCTATTTAGGTTAGCAAATACTTTTTATAAAAATGAAGATATTTTTGAAAATAAAAAAATTATTTTAAATATTTTATATAAAAATGAGCTTATAAAAAGTAAAGATAACCTAAATGAAATAACAGATGAGATTTTTAATACTTCAAAAAAATATAGTTATAATTATATAGACTATTTTGGTAAATCACAAGAATTTAAAAATATTCCTTTAGAATTGTACCTTCATTTAACTCTGTTAGAACATTTATGCAATTACAAATTATTTTCGATTAAAAATGATGTATTAGAATTAAATAGAAGTAATATTGGGAATATTTTAAAAATATATCTAAATAAAAATAATACAATAAAAAAAGTAGAGGAGAACATAATAAATCCGGGTCATTATAATATGGAGGAATTTACAACGTCAAACATATTAACAGATGAGAGAGGAACTATTGGTCCAGCTTTTTGTATGTTGCTAAAATTATTTAAAAATCTTCAATTAGCTTATATAAAAAAAGAAAATTGTGGTTATTATTTTGAAAATAATTTACCTAAAAAGTTAGAGAAATTACCTGATGTCTTTTTAGAGGAAAAAATTATTCTAACAGAAAAAATGAAAAGAATAGAAGAATTATATGCTCCTTATCTGAGCTCTAAAGAAAATAATCCTGAAGTTAAAAAAGAAGAAAATTCAGAAGAAGATGCAGCAATAAAAGAAAAAATAAGTGATGAATATACTGCAAGTCTTTTAAGAAGCTGTGTTAATGCCAATGAAGATTTTAAAGAAAAAAATATTAATGAAAAGATTGAAAATGAAGATTATTCTTTAATAACTTTTGGGCTATCAACACCTGAAGATAGAGAAACCTTGAATGCATCTCTTTTTAAAATTGTTGAAGAAAGAGGAAAGAATATTGCCTTACCTGAACATTATGAAAGTGTAATGAAAAAATTAAGAGAAAATCCAAAATCTATTGAAAAATACTATTTTATAAAAGAGGATAAATATGTTAAGGAAAAAGGAGAATTAGTTATAGGAATTTTTGATGATGAAAAGAAAGAATTTGCTCCATATAAAATGGGATTTGCTTATTCAAATTTAGATAAAATTAAAGTTGGGTTATCTAGTATTCCTCTTTACTTTTTAGATAAAGTGGATGTAAGTAGCATTAGCACAACAAAAGTTTGTTCTGGAGCAACTTTAAATTGCTCTTGTGGAACAGATCCTAAAAAGCTAATGGTAACCTCTCATTTTTCTTTTACAGATAATGGAAATTTAATAGCCACCTCTGCAGATAAAAATCCAATCAGTAATATAGGAGGATTTGGAGGATGCAAGTGTCATAATAAAAAACCTTGTATAAATTATATAAACTTAAGTTCGTGGGAGGGAGTAAGCCCTAATAATACTTATAAAGGAAATAATCTTTTATTGAATGTAAGTACAATAAGCTGCACAGAAGGTGGAATAATAACAATAGATGATTCTAACTGTAAGACAAAAGCTAATTAAAATTACATAGGGAGTATAATTATGGATAATAATATAAAAGAACATGAAAATGAAAATATTACACAAATAAGTCTTTTAGGGAGAAAATACCAAAGTGTTTTTGTAACTTCTTTTGTCTCAGAAAGAGGAGACAGCCCTAAAAATAATGGATATTTTTCATATATTGAATTGGATAATTTTGGTTGTTGGGTTGTGGTTGACAGTAATAGAGAAGGAGTTTTCAAAAATAAAATAGCTTCATATATTGGAGAAACTATAATTGAAAATTTTATAGCCAACCCTACCATTGATAAAAAAGAGATAGAGAAAATGCTGATAGCTATTCACAAAAGATATAAAAATATGCAGGATAGTGAAGTTGATATAGAGGCAGATTACAGTAGTTGTTCTATAGCAATGTTTGTAACAGATTATGCAGTTGCTGTTTTTGCCAGTGTTGGAAATGCAAGATATGGTGTTTTAAGAGATAATAAATTTGTGAAAAAAAGTAAAGATGATACTTTAGCATATCTTCAATATGATGTTGGAAATATTTTATACAATGAAATGAGATTTAGAAAAGATAAAGAGATTTTTACTAAAAAATTTGGAGCTGATAAAAATATAAAAATAGATGTTTCTAATATATTTATGTTAAGACCAAGTGATAAAATCCTATTATATACACAGGGAGCTTGGGAAAATCTTGATGAGGAAGATATTGAATTAATATCTGAAACTTCTGAAAGACCGGGAAGATTTATAGGAAATCTTGTTAAACAGATGAAGAAAAATTGTTATTTATCTTTGGGAAATTATACTATCTGTGGAATTTATGCAAGCAGACCTTTAGCAATTCCTGCACCACAAGAAAGTAATGTAACAAAAATAAAATTAAAAATAGAGGAAAATAAAAATACAATAAAGAAAAAAATTTTGACTATCATAGCTGTATTGGTTTTATTGGGAACAGGACATTTAATTTATGACAAAATAAAAATAAACTCACAAATAAATTCAATAGAAAAACAAATAACTCTTAATTTACAGCAGGGAAAAACAGAGATAGATGAAAAAGATTATAATGGTGCAATAAATTCTTATACAGCTGTAAAAAAATTATACAATGATTTAGAAAAATATAAAAATGTAGATAATTCAAAAATTAAGGAAATGGATAAACTTTTGGCAGAAATCTTTGTTTTAAAAGAAGCAGAAACTTTGTTCAACAGTGGAAATGAACTTTTAAACAGCAATAAATTTACAGAGGCTGCTGAACATTTTGAAAAGGCTATTTCTTCTCTAAGCAATATATCATTGAATAAAAATTTGAAAATTGAAGCTGAAAATCAATTAAAAATCGCAGATTCTTTAGCAGAAGCTGAAATAATAAAAAAACAGGCAGATAAATTATATCTTGATAAAGAAAGCAGTAACAAAGAAGAAAGTATTAATTTATATAAAAAAATAGCTCCTATGTATAAACAATACGAGAGAAATACTATTTATAACGAAATTATGGAAAAAATTAAAAAATATGAGGAAGAAGAACTTGCAAAAAATAAAAAACAAGTAGTTTCAAAGTTAAAAACAACTACAAAGAGAAAACAACCAAAATCAGTTTATAAAGGAGATATTAAATTTGAAGAGTATAAATATTTTAGTTCTTTAAAAGCCTATGAAGAATCTTTGAAGACTGCTACTGATTCTAAAGAGATAACATATTTAAAAGGAAAAATAAATATGAATAAACAATTAATAGTAGCTGTTATATTAGAATTAAAAGGGGATGAATATGCAGAAAAGAAAAAAAATTCTAAAAAAGTAAGAGAATATTATGAGAGAGCTTTAGAGGAAAATAAAAAATTATATAATAATAAATATATGCCAAAAAGAAGATATCTTGGAATTATAAAAAGACTGGAAGATAAATTAAGAAAATTAGATTAATTTTGTACTTTAAATTTATTTTTGTCTAATCAACTATAAAATAAATATCTAACATGATATAATTAAATGACAGCAGTGTTATAGATAGGAGAGCAATAATGAAATTAAATAAAATAAGTTATAAAAAAGAAAAAAAATGGGAGTATAACGATTTAGAGTTAAAGGATATAAATTTGATTGTTGGAAAAAATGCAGCAGGAAAAACAAGAACTTTAAGTTCTATTGTAAATTTACTTAACTTTATAATTCAGCATTTAGAAAAAGAATTTGAAATACTAGGGGAATATAAAGTTGAATTTGAGGATAATGGGACAATATATTATTATGAACTAAATTCATGTATGGAAAACAATAGTTTAAAAATATTGAAAGAAATTTTATATAATGGGGATAAAGAATATTTAATTAGAAAAAATGATGGTACTGGACAGATTTTCTCAGAACAGGAAAATAAAATGCTAGAATTTTCTATAGATACAAATATTCCTGCGATATTTGCTAAAAGAGATAAACTTCATCATAAAGTATTAGACAGAATTATCAGTTGGTGTCAAACAAATATGTACTGTAAATTTGGAAGTGAACTTGGAAAAACTAAAGGTTTAAATGAAAGACATCTTGAAGATATTTATGATTACTCTTTTGAAAATGCGGAACAACTAGTAAGAAATTTAAAAATAAGTCTTGAAAAAAGAGAATATAAAGAAGAGTTTAAAGAAAAACTTTTAAAACAAATGGCATATCTTGGATATGATATTGAAAGCATAAAATTTGTAAAATATGCTAATGGTGTATATGGAATAGCACTACATGAAAAAGATATTAAAAATAATATTAACCAATTAGAGATGTCTCAAGGAATGTTTAGAGCATTTTCTTTGATTACTCACAGTCTGATTAATTTATATGAACACAAAGTCAATTTAATGGTTATAGACGACATAGGAGAAGGGCTTGATTATGAAAGAGCAACTAAACTGATAAAACTTATCATAGAAAATGCACAAGAATCAGGTTCTCAATTATTAATGGCAACAAATGATAGACATATAATGAATAAAACTCCTCTAAAATATTGGCAAGTTATTAAGAGAGAAAATGACAAAATTAAATTTTATTCTTATAAAAATAACAAAGAAATATTTGATGAATTTGAATTTACAGGGCTATCTAATTTTGATTTTTTCTCAACTGAATTTTATGCAGAAAATGATAAGTGATGCCCATGAAAAAGATGTGTATTTATGTTGAAGGACAGACAGAACAACTATTTATAGAAAAACTTATCCAAGAAATAACAAACAAAAAAAATATTGCTATGACAGTAAAATCTTTAAAAGGTGGAGGAAAAAACAGTACAACGGAAAAGCAGTTAATTGTTATAAAAGATAAACCAATAGATGAAAATACAAAATATTATATACTTATTGTAAACTGTAATACTGACAATAGAGTTCAGAGTGAAATTAATGAAAATTGTTTAAGTATGCAGAATAGCGGATATGAAAAAGTTTTGGGAATAAGGGATTTATATCCAAAAGATTTAAAAGACTTGCCCAAAATATTAAAATATGTTACAGCAAAACATCCTGATTTAAAGATTACTGCCAAATCAATAATAGCAGTATTTGAAATAGAAACATGGTTTTTAGCAGAATACAGATTTTTAGAAAAAATAGATAACAAATTAACATTACCATATATAATAAAAAACTTAGGTTTTGATTTAGAAAATGATTGTTTAGATCAAGATATAAAGTACCATCATTCTGCCGAAGTCTTGAATAAAATATATCAGAGTGTTGGCAGAAGCTATGACAAAACTTATGCCAAGTCAGAAAAAATAGTAGAAAACCTTGACTATGAAATCTTATACTTAGTACTTAAAAATAAATTAAAAGCATTGCAAGAATTTATAGATGAGCTGGATAATTTTTTCAGTTAAAATAAAAGTCTAAATAGAGAGGAATATGATGGAATTTTTTAAAAAACTAAAAAATATTTTGAATATTTCTGAAAAAATAGAATCAAAAAATATAAAAACAATAGAAATAACAGATAAAGATATTCTTTATTCTCTTAATTACAATATAATTATAAGAAAAAGAGTATATCCTGATGTTGAAAATAATATTATATTTGAAGAGTATAAATCTTTTAAGTATCTTGAAGAAATGAAGTCTTTTTACGAACTAGATGAGGAATATATTATCTTTTATATTGATAAATATGAAAAGTTTAAACAGCTAATAAATAATATTATAGCTTATTTAGACCTAGAAAATACAAATAAATTAATGTATGATTATAGGAATTACTCTGTTTTTGCAAATATTTTTGAAATTATTTCCAAAGAGCAAAAAAAATTAAAAGAATTTGATATTATAAAATTCTTTTCAAGATTTGATTGGGTACGAAATTGTGAAAATTATAGAGATGTTTCTATAAAATTGGATTTATGTGATAATAATGACATCGAAGTAAGATATAAACTTATAAAATCAGAAAAAAATTATATTTTAGGAAGTTTCAGAGATGAAATTATCAAGATAGATTTATTAAATAAAAAAATCTATTTTGGTTTAAAAATTATAGAAGATATAAGATAATTTTTGTAATTTGAGGGGGAAATCTGTGAAAACAAGAGTATACATATCAGATATTAACTTAGCATTATCTTCAGATGAAATTATTGAAATAGAAAAATGTTATATAGGAAGAAACAGTCATCATAGAAGTTTCAAAATAAAAGGTAAAATTTTTACAGGGCTTATAGATGAACAGATAGAAATATCAGATATACTTTTAATGGCAAAACAGAAAAATGAAGACTATTTCCCTGAAAAGACCAGAGAGATGTTGCAGGAAATTTACTCCAATTTAGATATAAATGATATAGAGAAAAATTTAAAAGAAAGAGTGTATGAATACAACAGGGAAAATATACGAAAAATTACAAGATGGAGTAACTCTCCTAAAGATTGTTATCATAGACTGATAATAGAAACTATTTTTGAGGAAGAAGCTTCTGAATTTTTAATAATTCCTTTAGTGTTTGTAAAAAAATTCAATATAAATATATCATCAGAAAAAGGAGTAGGAGAATTTGAACTTTTACTGTATGAAAAATTTGTTTTAAATGAAACATCTTTTAAAATATATATGGGAGATAAAAAAGATTTTAGAAGTATAAGTCAAAATAATATGGCTACACAAAATAAAAAATTTGAAAATAGCTATATTTATGATGAGGATAATAAAGAAAGTAAAAGTATAGGAGTTATAACTGATAACAAAATAGAAGATGATGAAATTGAAATATGTTTGCTTGATGTAGATGATAATTATATTCAATATTTATTAGGAAATACAAACTCTATCAATGTTTTAACTAAAAAAGTGAAGAAAAAAGATATTGAAAATGAATTGATGGATACTAACTGGCTTACTCCAAAAGTAACATTAGCTAAATATCTTGGTTTAACAGAGTCAGTAGTTGTAGGTTCTGAAAATAAAATAAAAGCTTTATTTGATGGAGAAAGAAGAATAAGTCCATTAGAATTAAATAAAATAAAAAATATGGAAAAAAATTCTTCAAGATTTGAGTATACAATATTTAATCCAATAAAATATTTATTAAGTTTAAGTCCTGGGATATCTGGTCTTAGTATAATTTCTTCTCAATTTGTTTTTACAGATACCCTTGCTGATACTAGTAAATATAAAGTAAAAGAAATGGCTTTAGATAAAGAGGAAGATTATTTTATATATAAACTATACAATGAAAATAATAGATATATTTTAATAGGAATGTCAAAAAAAGTTCACTATGAGAGAAATAAATATCAAGAGGGAAAAACTCCAGAAAAAGAAAGTGAATTATTAGTAATAAAAGGAAATAAAGACCTTGAAGAAAGATTTGATATAATTTTTAATATAAATAAAAAAGAAGAAGGTTCAAATATTTATGATGATATTTATTTTTATGAAAAAGAAAATATGTTTTTTAAATTACTTCCTAAAAGTAAAGCAGTATATCATGGATTAGATAATAAAAAATTTATAAATTTAGCTTCTAATCCTAATATAGATGGAATTTATGAAGTTGTTTTTAATCCTGAAGGAAAACTAGTTACAGCAGATGAAACTTTAGGAACATTTAATTTTTCTAGTCCATCTAATACAGATACTCATATTGTATTTGATATGGTTCCATATTGGTTATGGGGAAATACAGCAAATGATACTACTCTATTTACAAATAGAGTGTTCCCAGTTAGTGAACTTATTAGACAAAAAATTAAATATGATATGATGGTAAACCAAATAGAAACAGAGGCTGGAATAAATTTAATAAATAATATTTTTAAGTTAAATTAAAAATAATAGGAGATAAGTTTTATGAAAAAAATAATATTTATCATTGTAAGCCTAATGTTCTTATATTTAATTAGTTGGTATAATTTTGGATATGAACCAAAAGAACCTTTTAACAGACCATATTTTAGAGGGCGTATTAAAATCGAAGATTATAAAACTAAATTATCATATCTTTATGATATTGATAGTGTATCATTTAATAGAAAATATGATGTTGAAGAAGTAAAAAAGAATATAAAACCTAAAAATATAGTTATCAAAACTGTAAATATTTTTGGTGGAGAAAAAGTAGTAGCTATTGAAGAAAATCCTACTATTGAAATTACTAGTGAAAATGACATTCCATTTACTCAAATTCCTTTTTACACAAAAGAAATAGTTGTAACAACAGAGATGAACTTTAAAGGAGAAGATATGGTAGTGGAGAGAAAATTCTATCCATATTTTAAATTTGGAATATGGGAATTTTGGTATTTTCCATTTCCATTTATGTGGGAATTTATAAATGGAAAAGTATTGTTTATATGGGGATATTTATAAGTTTACAAATTTGAAAAAATATAGAAACTCTTTGTATAAAGAAAATTCATAAAAAAGGAGAGAATTGAAGATGAATTGGTTAAATGAAAATAAAGAATGGATATTCAGTGGAATAGGAGTTCTATTGATTTCTTGGATTTTTAATATAATATTAAAAGTTATGAAAAAAAATAACAATAAATCAACAACACAAATTTCTGGTAATAATTCTGTGTTTGGTGTATAATAGAATTCCAAGAAGTTGCAGCATAAAATTTCAATAAAAAATCCATTGTAAATTTACCCTAA
>NZ_JBEFNA010000023.1 GCF_040199715.1 Fusobacterium sp. SYSU M8D902 | reverse complement strand
TAAATTTCTTGGACATGTTTATTAATATCTCTTGTAGACATACCTAATCCATACATAGAAATAACTTTTTCTTCTAGGTTAGAAATATCCCGCGAATATTTTGGAACGATTTTAGGTTCAAATTCACTATTTCTGTCGCGTGGGATATCAAGTTCTATTTCTCCAAAAGAAGATTTAACTTTCTTTTTAGAATATCCATTTCTAGAGTTCTCACAATCTTCTTTTTTACTATATTTTTCATATCCTAACTGAGTATCTAATTCTGCTTCAAGTGATTCTTGGATAAATTCTTTCATTAGATCTTTAAGAGCTTCTTGAATATCAGTAGCAGACTTAAAATTTCCTTTTTTAACAATTTCTTTAATAAGTTCTTTAGGTAATAAAGACATAAAAAAACCTCCCTTGATATTAATTAAATTATACTTATAATTCATCAATAATCAAGAGAGATTTTTATTTACACAAAATTTTTTATACTATCATCCTGTCTTTTTTATTATACACCTTTTTCAATCAATTCTAAAGCGAACTTAAGAACATTTTCACCTTTCATCAAACCATAATCTGTAGTATTGATAACTTCTAAAGGTTTATTTGCTTTATGAGCAATAGGTTGAAGTTGATTTTTTTTGAATCTAACCTGTGGTCCTAATAGAAATACATCATACTCATCAATATGAGAATCAAAACGATCTAAACTAACTGCTTTTATCTCAACCTCTATTCCATTTTTAGTAGCAGCATCTTTCATTTTGTTAACTAGGATACTAGTTGACATTCCAGCAGCACAAAGTAATAGTATTTTTTTCATTATTTTACCTCCCAGTTTAAGTGATGAAATTGTGGTAAATATTTCCAGTTTTGTTTAATTATCTCATCTAAAATATGTTTAGCAACAGCTCCACTTGTAACTAAAGGATTGATAGTTAGAGCTTGTAAAGCTTTTCCATAATCTCCATTTACACCAGCCATTATTGTCAATTCTTCAAAGTTTTTCATAAGTTGTAGGATTCCTCTAACCTCTATTGGCATCTCCTCTTGAGGAAGTGGAACTAACTTATCTCTATAAATTTTACAACTTACTTCAACTGAAACATTGTCAGGTAAGCATTTGATAGTTCCGTTGTTTTTAGTTGAAACAACCATTGTAGTACCAGCATCATTATAGATAGAACAGATAAGTTCACAAGCTGCATCTGAATAGTATTGTCCACCTCTTTGTTCCAATTGCTTAGGTTTTACATTTAGGTTAGGATCTTTATATAGTTCAAATAGCTCTTTCTCAACTTGTTTAACCTGTTCTCCTCTTGTTCCCTTTCCAGCTCTAAAAGAAGTTAATTCACTATTTAACATCTCATCACTCAAATAATAGTATCTATGATATGGACAAGGCATCATTCCTGTATCTAAAATCTGCTCTTTAATCCAAGGAGTACTATTTTTTAAGTTTGCAGGTAGATTTTCATTACCAGATAGGATCTTTTCCAAAACCTCTCTAGTTTTATCTACTCCCTTATGCTTGATAGTTCTTGCCCAAACAAAGTGGTTAAGTCCACCAAAAGTGATCTCTACATCTTTCTCATCAGCTTCTAAAACCTCAATAACAGATTTTTTCATACCAATTGGAACATTACATAGACCAGCCACTTTTATATTAGGATATTGCTTTAAAACAGTTTCTGTAATCATTCCACTTGGGTTAGTGAAGTTTACAAGCCAAGCATTAGGACAAAGTTCAGTCATATCTTTACAAATATCTAGTATAACAGGTATTGTTCTCATAGCCTTAGCAAATCCACCAGCACCATTTGTCTCCTGTCCTAACATTCCAAAAGTTAAAGGAATCTTTTCATCTCTTATTCTAGCCTCTAGAAGTCCCACACGGAACTGAGTTGTAACAAAGTCAGCTCCTACAAGAGCTTCTCTTCTGTTTAAAGTTAAGAACAGTTTCATTTTATCTTTTAAACCAGCTTTATCAATCATTCTCTGAGCTAGAGCTCCAACGATCTCAAGCTTTTCTCTACCCTCTTCAATATCAACAAGCCATAACTCAGATACTGGTAATTTTTCATATCTTTTTATAAATCCCTCTATTATTTCAGGAGTGTATGAAGAACCACCACCAATAGTAACAATTTTTAATTTTTTATCCATAACTATACCTCCTTACAGTTACCTAAGTAATCAATTAAGTCAAAATTTTCTTTTATATAGATTAAAAGTGTAGAATCTTTTAAAATATTTAACTCATCTTCACGTTTTGTATTGTATGAGCTAGTTTTTAAAAGAGCGTGGTCAATATACCCAGGATGACACATCAATTCAGTAATCTCACAACTACTATTTTTTAATGTGTTTAGAAGTTTTTCCAATTCAACTCCACCATCATAAAAATCTTCAATTAAATTGCATTGAGTTCTGATCTTTAAATTGTACTCTTTACTAAGTCTAAGAACAGCTTTTTCAGCATTATTACTCTTTATATGAATATGGTGGTGAGAGTCCATATGAGTAGGTTTTTCACCAACTAATTCAATAAATTTTTCAAGCTGTAACTTTGCTTCTCTATAAAAATCTTCCTCAGTTCCACTATCTTTTAGCAGAGAGTATTTTAACAGATTTCCATTTTCATCAGTAAGTGATGAGATTCCAGAAAGAGCTTTTCCCTTATCAAAAGTTAGATGTATTCCAAGTCCAAGATTTTTATACTGTTTTTTTAAATTTATAGCATGCTTAGCAAAGGGTTGATTTATCATAAGTGTTGTGGATGTCAAAATACCATAGGTATATGCTTCAATTATACCATAGTTTACCCCTGGTGTAAGCCCAAAATCATCAGCATTAACAATTAATTTTTTTCTCATTCTTCTACCTCACTTTGAAAATTTTCAATATCCTCTAATTCAGCTTTTTTATCAAGCATCTTAACAAAAGGAAGATATATAATTAAACCTACAATTATATTTAAAATCTGAACTATTGAACCACTTATATGTCCACCAGAAGTAAGGAAGCCACTGATTACTACAGGCATAGTCCAAGGTACAGGAATAGCTGCTGGTGCGACTAAACCAAATGAGATAAGAAAATAATCTAGTAGTGTTAACACAATTGGAGTTGTGATAAAAGGAAGTATTAAAATTGGATTTAATACCACTGGAGAACCGAAGATAACCGGTTCGTTGATATTGAATATAGAAGCTCCAATAGCTAGTTTACCAATCTCTTTATACTGTTTAGCTTTTGAATAGAAAAGATAACAAAGAACTAAACAGAAAGTTGTACCACTTCCACCTATGAAAACATAGATATTTAAAAACTCATCAGATATTATATGAGGAATTGGATTTCCATTTTGAAAAGCTAGTCTATTAGCATCTCTAATAACTGTAAACATAGGTCCAAAAACTATACCAGAGATACTTCCACCATGTATTCCAAAAGACCAGAATATAGAGTTAATAAGTACACAGATGATTCCACCAAATAGAGTTGCAGAGAAACCTGTTAAAGGATCTGAGATCAATTTTACAACAAGCTTATGAACATCACTATAACTAGTAGCTTCTACTCCAATTTTTACCAGCCAAAACAGAACTATGATAACAAATGCTGGTATCAGAGCAGAGAAAGATTTTGCAACAGCAGGAGGACAGCTTTCAGGCATCTTAATTATATAATTTTTCTTGATAAACCAACTATATATTTCAGTAGAGATAAGAGCACAGATTATAGCAACAAATAATCCCTTTCCTCCAAGATAAGCAATTGCATATCCAGAAGTGCTACTCTCTCCAACCAATATTTTATTAGGTGTAACCAATAGAAACATAGCTAAAGATATAGCAGAAGCAGATAGAGAATCTACTTTATTCTTCTTAGCAAGGTGGTATGCAATACCAATTGAAGCAAAAATAGAAACAATATCAAAAGTAACAGAAACAGGATATAAAAATTTCTCAAGCCAAAGTTCCCCAAAGATACTTATCATAAATTCATTGTATCCAGGAATTGGTAGAAAACCAAAAACTAGAAAGAATGATCCTACAATAACTAGAGGTAATGAAACTAGTAATCCATCTTTAATAGATTGTAGATGTTTTTGTTCTGCTAATTTTGTAGCAACAGGAAGAAAATAGTTGTTCATGGTATTTTCAAATTTTTCCATCATATTCATTTCAATCACTCCATTATTTATTTTATTTGTGCTATAATTATATTAGTTATTTTAAAATAGTGCAAGTATTGAAAAAAATATATAATTTTCGTCTTTTATACTTGAAATAATACTATATTTTTAGTATTATTATTTTATAAAATAATAAAAATAGTTCTAAAATATAGTAAAAAAAATAAAATATGGAGAAAGATACAATGAAAAAAAATTTTAAAATTGAATTTTCGTCTTTTATGACAAAAAAAGAGCGAGAGATTTTAAAACAAGTTCTAGATAATTACCTATTTAATAAGGAGTTAAACTTTAATATAGTCAACTTAGATATTCCTAAAATGAAAAATGATGAGGTAAATTTTTTTGAGAGATTTGCAAAAAAAGGATTTTGGTTGATTGAAGGTGAGGAAAGGAGCTATATCAACTATTTTTCCTCTATCAATATAAAAAAGGAGCAGATAAGATTTCAGTTAAATGGATTATTTATCAAGTTGATAGAGGAGAGAAAGCTAGTAAATAGCTACTCACTATATAATTTTTTATTCCTGAAACATAAGTTATCTGTGGATTTTTTCTTTATGTATATGATTGAAAATCTACAAAAAAGTGTAATAGAGATCCCCTTACCAGAATTAAAATTTCAATTGAAAGTTGAAAATTATACGAGAATGTATGACTTAGATCGCTATGTATTACAGCTAATAGAGGAGGATATAAATAAAAATACACAGTTTACTCTCAGTTGTGAGAAGATTAAAGTTTCAGGAAGGGTTGAGAAGATCAGATTTTATATAAAAAGTAAAGAGGATATTGAGGCGAAGGCCAATATTAAGATGCTTTTATTCCTATTTAAGAGATATATAAGAGATCAGAAAAGATTTGTATTTTTGATTGAGGAACAATTAAAGGTAAAAAGTTATTCTAAGATAAAAAAGATGATAGTTACAGCAATAAATTTACTCCCTAAATTTAACTATAGTTTTGAGGATAGCTTAGCATTTTTAATAGAAAATGGTTATGTTAGTGAGTATATCTTAGTTAAGAGAAATAAGTACAGATATGAGAGTAACTATGATATTTTGAAGTATATTTTCAAAGATATTCAGTTCTATCTTAAAGATGATGATGAAATTTTTACTCATATCTTTTCTGATAAATTGATTAAGAAGGTATATAATATTGTTGAAGATGTAAAATGTACAGTAAAAACAGAGAGAAGTAAGTTGGAAATCTGGTATAGTAAAGATATGTTCTATATGGATATCTACTCTAAAAAAGAGATTTTTAAAATTGAGAATCAATAAAAAAAGAGAGCGATTTTATTCGCTCTCAAATTTTATATTACTCCATTTCAGCTGAGTTACTTTCGTTTCCAGCAGTAGGATCATTATACATAGTCATATCTATTTGTCCTAAGCTCTTATCTACCATTAATGCATTTGTTACAGAACCGATAACGTTAAGCATAGTTCTAGGCATATCTATGATAGGGTCTATAGCTAGTATAGGGTTGATCATAGGGAATAGAGCAGCTAATCCAGTTCCTGATAATCCAACAGAAGCAGCCATTGTAGCAGTTCCAGGTATTCCAGCAATTCCTAATGAACTGATAGCAACAACTATAACAGCCATAGCAAATAGAGTCATATCAACAGAGTTACCACTCATATGAGTTACGAAAACTATAGTTAAAGCAGGGAATACTCCAGCACAACCTTGCATTCCAGCAGTAGTACCAAAACTTCCTACGAAACTTGCAGTAGACTCACTAACACCAAGTTTGTTTGTTAAAGTAGCTATTGTTACTGGTAAACATCCAACACTTGATCTTGAAGTAAATGCAAGAATTAATAGTGATGTACATTTTTTTACATAAGTAAGTGGGTTCATTCCAAAAAGAGATACAGCGATCATTTGGATTACAAACATAATTGCTACAGCTAAGTAAAGAACAATTATGAATTTTCCAACTTCAGCTATTGCACTGATACCTTTTTGAGCTATTGTGTTAGCAAGTAGAGGAATTACAGCAGCTGGCATCCATTTGATAATACTCATAGCCATAGAAACTATAATCTTTTGTAAAGCATTTATTAAATCGAAGAAAGGCTTTACAATTGCCATATATTTTTTAGACATTCTCTTAGCAGCAACTCCAACGATAGCTGAGAAGATAACAAGTCCAACGATATTTAAGCTAACCATAGCCTCAACTGGGTTTGAAGGAATAAGTGCTTTTAATGTATCAACAATATTCTTAACTTCTCTAATTTTGTTAGTTCCCTCAGCTAATACAGCTCCACTTTCAACATGTCCAACGTTGAATAGTATTCCAAGTCCAAGTCCAACAGCAACAGAGATAGCAACCATAGCTAAAGTTATAACAAGAGTTCTCTTTACTAGATCTCCTAAGTTAGCATCCTCTTTCATGTTGATTATAACGTGAATGATAGATACCATAACTAAAGGGATAACAAGCATTCTGATTAAAGATATGAATCCTCCACCAAGAAGACTAAACCATAGAGTAGACTCTCTAACAAAAGTAAGTTCCATAGGGTTACTAGGGAATCCAGCAGTTACTTGTATAGCAAGTCCTAAAAGTAAACCAACAAAAGTTGCAACCATTACCTTAGCAGAGAAGTTAAACTTCTGTTTAGGTAATCTGTTAACGATTGTAATAAGTAAAAATAAAATAGCTAAGAAAATGATAGTTTTGAAATCACTGATCATTAAAAATTGTTGAAAAAATACATTATTCATTCTTTCTTTCCTCTCCTTTATATTAATAAAAAAATTATTTTGCTACGTTTCCTGCAACGTTCATAACGTCCCAAGTTCTTGCGAATGGTGGTGCATAACAGAAATCCATCATTCCGATCTCATCTACAGTAAGTCCAGAATAGATAGCAGTTGCTAAAGCATCAACTCTTAAAACAGCACCTTTTTTACCAGCTATTTGAGCTCCTAAAAGTACTCTTGTATCAGCATTGTATATTAATTTTACAAATATATCCTCTCTTCCTGGATAGTAATTTGTTTGGTTTTTATCTTTTACAAATACAGTTTTGTAGTTAATACCTAATTTGATAGCTTCATTTTCAGTAAGTCCAGTTCTACCAGCTTCAACTTCTAAAACTTTGATAGCTGCTGAACCTAAAGTTCCTTTGAAAGGAGTATTTTTACCAGCTAGGTTTTCTCCAACAACTCTTCCTATTTTGTTAGCAGTAGTAGCTAGAGGAATGTATACATTCTCTTTTCTAATCATATGGTAAACTGTAGCACAATCTCCAGCTGAGTAGATAGAATCTATACTAGTTTTTCCAAACTCGTCAATAACTAATGCTCCATTAGGTAACATCTCAATTCCAGTATCTTTTAGGAAAGCAGTATTAGGTCTAACTCCAGTAGCTATAACTACTAAATCAGCACTGTACTCTCCTTTGTTAGTTTTTATACCAACAACTTTTCCATCTTTTTCAATTATCTCTTGAACAGCCTCTTCAAGGTGTAGCTCTACACCTTCGTGAGCTCTGATCTCCTCTTCCATAACATCAGTTATCTCTTTATCAAAACTTTCAAGTAAAACTCTATCTCCTAATTGGATAAGTCTTACATTTCTTTTTCCTAAGTGTTTAGCAGCTTCAACAACTTCAATACCAATGTATCCAGCTCCTACAACAATAATCTCTTGGTGTTCATCTTTCATCATTTCTTCTTTTAAGATTAATCCATCTGTATAATCTTTTAAAGTGTATACACCTTTAGCAGAAAGATTTTTTATAGGTGGCATTATAGCATGAGCTCCTGTTGCTACCATTAATTTATCATAGCTATCATTGAAAACTTCATTAGTAACTAGATTTTTAATAGTGATCTCTTTTTTCTCAACATCAATACCTATAACTTCGTGTTTGATTTTGATGTTCATACCAGCTTCGATAAACTTTTCAACTGGTCTAGCAATCATATTATTAGGATCTTCATAGAAGTTTCCTACATAATAAGGAAGTCCACAAGCTCCCCAAGAAACAATTTCAGTTTTTTCATAAATGACAATCTCAGCATTTTTGTCTATTCTGCTAGCTTTAGCTGCTGCTGACATTCCTGCTGCAACTCCACCAATGATGATTATTTTCATAAATACCCTCCTGATATATTTAAATTTAAAATAAAATATATTGTAATTTTTAAAGTAGAACTGTATAAATAATAAGCAAAAAATATGCCAATATATTAAATTTTATATTATTTTATAAAATATTTCATAAAATCTAAAAAAAATAAAATGTAGTTCTTTTTTAAAACAAATAGATTTGTTTTAAAAAGAAAGGGTTAAAGATTAAAAAAGTTTATTTTTCAAAATGATAATTTTTTTCAAAATGATAATTTTCAAATTGAAAAAAACATTGATAAAACTAATCTATAATCACATTTATATAAATATTTCTTAGTTTTATAAAATATACAATTTTAATATAGTATATCATATAAACCTATTAAAATCTAGGATAATATTTCTTTACAAATAGGTAAAATTGAGGGTAAAATATAGGGTATAATTAAGCCTTTTGAAAGGGGGATAGTGTTAGAGGGAATATGTTAGAATATAGAGGAAAAATTCCATTTTTATTGAATGAATATGATCAAAATATAGTTTACCTGTGTTCATCAAATAGAAATATAGAGGACTATTACTATGTGTTGAAAGATATATACAGGGGAAATGTAATAAAATTAGAGAGTAGTTTGTATTCAGAGGAGTTGGAAAAGGATAATTATGATCTTTTAGAGATATTGAACTTAAAAGAGAGATATATAATTTTAATCTCTTTGGAAGCTTATTTGAGAGACTATTTTATAGAGGGGAAAAAATATAGATTTAAAGTTGGAGAGAGTCTGGATATAAAGAGGTTATTGAGTGAGTTGGAGAGTAACCACTATGAAAAAAGCTATCTAGTAGAGGAAAGAAATCAATATAGTATGAGAGGGGATATAATAGATATATTTCCTAAAGATAGTGATAATCCGTTGAGAATAGAGCTTGGTTTTGATGATGAGATAGAGAGATTGACATATTTTGATATTGAGAGTCAGAAGAGCATAGAGAAAAAAGATGATCTTTATATGTATATAAACAGTAATAAAGAGAAGAAAACAGATTTTTTAGATCTGATTAAATCGCAAGAGAATACTAAATTTTTTGTAGAGAATACAGAATTATTGAGATATAAATTGAGTGAGATAATTGAAGAAAAAAATTTGGAAGAGATTCCTATTCTAGAAAAATATGAAAATCTACTTAAACTGTCTGAACATATAGAGATAAAGAAATTTACCAATGGAGAGTTAAGAGAGTTTGAAAATCAAGAGTATGTTAAAAATCTAGGAAAATCTGAAAATTTAAAAATAAAAATAGTATCTGAAGAGGAAAAGAGATATAGGGAGATATTTTTAGGAGAGAACTTTAGTTTTGAGAAATACCCATTGTTTGAGGGGTATCAAGAGGGAGATACAATAGTTCTTACAGATAGAGAGTTAAAGGGAATTAGAGTAAAAAGAGATAGAAAAGATAAGGAAATGTTGAGATATAAGACTCCTCTTGAGATCGAAGAGGGAGACTATATCATACATGAACTCTATGGAGTTGGTCTCTATTTAGGGATTGAAGTGATAGACGGAAATGATTATCTGAAAATAAAGTATGCTGATGAGGATAAACTCTTTGTTCCAGTTGAAAGTATTGGAAGGATAGGAAAGTATGTTTCAGTTTCTGGAGAGATTCCAGAGATATTCAAGTTGGGAAGAAAAGGTTTTAGAAAGAAATATAAAAAAATATCAGAGGAACTAATAGTTTTTGCAAGAGAGATCGTAGAGATACAAGCTCAAAGAGATTTGAAAGCAGGCTACTCTTTTGCACCAGATACAATTTGGCAAGAGGAGTTTGAAGAGAGTTTTCCATATAGAGAGACAGAGTCTCAAATGAAGGCTATAGAAGATGTAAAAAGGGATATGGAATCAACTAGGATAATGGATAGAATAGTGTGTGGAGATGTTGGGTTTGGAAAGACAGAGGTAGCAATAAGAGCAGCTTTTAAGTGTGCTATGGAGGGAAAACAAGTGGGGTTAATGGTACCAACAACTGTATTAGCTCAACAGCACTATGAGAGATTTAGTGAAAGAATGAAAAATTACCCTGTAACTATTGAATTATTAAGTAGATTATCAACATCTAAAGAGCAGAGACAAACATTAAAAAACATTAAGAGTGGAGCAGTTGATATAATCATAGGAACGCATAGACTTTTATCAAAAGATGTAAAATTTAGAGATTTGGGCTTAATAATAATAGATGAAGAGCAAAAATTTGGAGTTAAAGCTAAAGAGAAGCTAAAAAAAGTAAGATATAGTGTGGATATGCTCACTTTAACAGCTACTCCAATCCCAAGAACATTAAACCTATCTCTGTTGGGAATAAGAGATCTTTCAGTAATAGATACTCCTCCAGTGGGAAGAAAACCTATAGTAACTAATTTTATAGAGGGTTCAACTGCCAATATAAAAGATATTATAATGAAGGAGATAGCAAGAGAGGGACAGGTATTCTATATCTATAACTTTGTAAAAGGAATAGAGAAGAAGGCTGAAGAGCTGAGCAAGATACTACCAGATTATTTAAAAATAGGTTATGTCCATGGACAGATGTTACCTAAAGAGATAAAAGATAAGATCAAAGATTTTGAAAATGGAGAGCTAGATATATTACTAGCAACTACAATAATAGAAAATGGAATTGATATTGAGAATGCCAATACAATGATAATTGATAGAATGGATAAATTGGGATTATCTCAAATATATCAGTTGAGAGGAAGAATTGGAAGAGGAAATAGACAGGGTTATTGTTATATTTTAACTAAGGAATATGTAGGAAAGAAAGCTAAAGAGAGAGAGGAATCCATAAAAAATCTAGAGGAGATAGGTGGAGGAGGACTACAGCTCTCAATGGAAGATATGAAGATAAGAGGGGCAGGAGAGATATTAGGAGAGAAGCAACATGGAGCTTTGGAAACTTTTGGCTACACTCTATATATGAAGATGTTACAAGATGAGATTGCTAAGATAAAGGGAGAGTTTGAAGATGGGCTTGATGATATTGAGATTAAAGTTAATTATCCAGCCTTTATTCCAAATGAGTATATAGATAAGAACGAGAAAGTTAGAGTTTATAGAAGAATTTCAGAGAGTAGGAATATAAGTGAATTAAAAATTTTAGCTGAGGAGCTAGAGGATAGATTTGGAAAGATGCCAGTTGAAGCACAGGGATTGTTTAAGTATCTAGCTTTAAAATTAAGAGCTAGAAAATTAGGAATAAAATATGCTAGAGAGATAAAGGGAAAAAATCAATGTGAGATAAGATTCTATAATGAGAGAGTTAAATTTGAAGTTTTGTTAAACTTGATACAAAAGAGAGTTGTAGAGTATAAAAAAACTACAGAAACATTGGATTATAATGGAAGTATTGAAGAGTTTATAAATATTTATGAAGGAGCAGGAGATGAAAATGAAAGAGTTTGAAAGACTTGTTCAAATAATTAAAGTATTGAGAGGGGAAAATGGTTGCCCTTGGGATCGAGAACAAACTTTAGAAAGTTTAAAACCATGTTTAAGAGAGGAAGTAGCAGAACTTTTAGAGGCTATGGAAGGAGATGTAGAGGAGCATAAAGGTGAATTGGGAGATGTCTTAATGAATCTAGTATTCCAAGCTGATATCTGTGAAGATGAGGGTAAATTCAATATTGAAGATGTGGCTTATGAGATAAATGAAAAATTAATAAGAAGACACCCCCATGTATTTAAGAAGAGAGATGAGGGGATAACAACTGATGAAGTTTTGGTAAATTGGGATGAGATAAAGAAAACTGAGAAGTTACATGAGAATAGAAAATCAGCTCTTGACGGTGTGCCTAAGTATTTACCAGCACTATCTAAGGCACAAAAAATTCAGAAAAAAGCTAGTAAAGTTGGATTTGATTGGGAAAATATAGATCAAGTTATAGAGAAGTTATATGAAGAGATAGATGAGTTAAAAGTTGAGATCTCAAAAAAAGATAGAAAGAATATTGAGGAAGAGTTGGGAGATGTACTATTTTCAGTAGTAAATATTGCTAGATTTTTAGATATTGATGCCACAGAAGCTCTAGAAAAAACAATCAAGAAATTTGATAGAAGATTTAGATATGTAGAGGAGAAGTGTGATGTTAAGAAAGCTAAGCTAGATGAGCTAGAAAATTTTTGGAATGAAGCAAAAAAAGAGATTGACTTATAAAAAAAATGTAGTATATATAGTATAAAGAGGAGTGAGTATGAGATTAGATAAATTTTTAAAGGTTAGTAGAATAATAAAGAGAAGACCTATAGCTAAGATAGTTGTAGATGGTGGAAAAGCAAAATTGAATGGAAAGGTTGCTAAGGCTAGTACTGAGGTAAAAGTCGGACAGATATTGGAACTGGAGTATTTTAACAAATATTTTAAATTTGAGATATTGGAAGTTCCTACTGGAAATGTGGCCAAGGAGAGAACATCAGAGCTTATTAATGTATTAGAAAGTAGAGGAATTACTGTGGATATAGATGGTGAGGAGGATATTTTTTAATGGTTTTTTCTTTAGAATCGAATGCTAAGATAAATGTAGGACTTAATGTAACTGGGGTTTTACCAAATGGGTATCATCTTTTAGATATGGTTATGTTACCAATCTCTTTATCAGATAGATTGAGTGGAGAGATATTTGATGAGGTAGGAGAGTTAACGATTACTACAAACAAAGAGGATATTCCAACAGATGAGAGAAATATTCTTTGGAAGGTTTATGATAGATTTTATAGAGAGAGTGGTTTAGATAGAAGAAAGATAAGTGTACATTTAGAGAAGTGTATTCCCCACGAAGCTGGATTGGGAGGAGGAAGTTCTAATGGAGCTTTTTTCTTAAAAGAGTTGAATCGTTATCACAACAATTTTTTTCCAGTACCGAAACTATTGGAGATAGGAAAGAGTATAGGTGCTGATATCCCTTTCTTTATAATAAATAGAGCTAGTAGAGTGAGAGGAATAGGAGAAGACATTCAGGAGATTGAGAATAATCTCACTGACGATATAATTATTATTAAACCAAATTTTGGAGTTTCAACAGCTAAGGCTTATAAAAATATGTATATGCTCAATAATAAAAAAGATGCAAACATAGATAATATAATAACAGGACTTAGAAATAATGATATCTCACTGGTAGAAAAAAGTATTGAAAATCATTTAGAGCAGGGGTTATTGCTTGAAGATGAAAATATAATAGAGTTTAGAAAAAAAGTTATGGGAATTCCTAATATGAAGTTTTTTATGTCAGGAAGTGGAAGTGCATATTATGTGTTTACCAAAAATGGAAAACAGATGGTAGAATTTATAAAGGGGCAATTACAACACTGTGAAGTACATCTTTGCAGAAGTTTATAAAGATTACATAAAAAAGGGAAGGTGCATGAAACTATGAAGATTACAGACGTAAGATTAAGAGCAGTAAAGGGAGAAAATGAGTTAAAGTTAAAAGCTTATGCAGATGTAACTTTTGACGAGTGTTTTGTCATTCACGGGTTAAAAATTATTGATGGACAAAAGGGAATGTTTGTAGCTATGCCGTCTAGAAAGATGCCAGATGGGGAGTATAAAGATATAGTTCACCCAATAACACCTGAGCTAAGAAAAGAGATAACTGACACTGTAATAGCTAAGTTTAATGAGGCAAAACCTGAAGAGATAACAGAGGAATAATAAAATATAGTATATAAAAAAGTTACTGTGATGTGTGTTAACACCATAGTAACTTTTTTTATCTTAAACTTTTATTTGTCTATAATGGTTAATAATCTATTTTTTAGAGCTTTGGATTTGGTAGGATTACCTTTGGCAGATATTCCAATCTGATACTCCTCAGTTTCTAAAATACTAGCAAAACGACAATTCATACTATCTTTTGAAGTAATGCTATTTACTAAGATATTTTTAGAGTTACAGAGTTCATAGATATACCTATTAAATTCTGGATTATCAGTTGCAGCTACAACTATGAATACATCATCAAGGAGAGTTTCATCAAACTCTCCTATTTTTATATCTATATTTTCAAGAGAGAGAAATCTCTCCTCTTTAATCTCTCTAGTAATAACTGAAACTCTAGCACCATATTCAATTAATGTCTCTACTTTTCTAATAGCTATTTTTCCAGCTCCAACCACTAGAGCTTTCTTTCCAGTAATATTGACAAAAAGGGGGAAAAATCTATTTTCCATTGTTTTCACCAATAGCTTTAAAAGCCATATCCATTACCTCAAGAGTTCTATCTAAGATATCTTGAGTATGTGCAAGTGAAACAAAGTGAGCTTCAAATTGAGAAGGTGGGCAGATAATTCCATTCTCTAGCATAGTATTAAAGTATGTAGCAAAATTTTCTGTATTAGAAGATAGTGCATCTTCTAAATTGTTAACCTCTTTTCTATCAGTAAAGAAAATTGTGAAAAGAGAACCAATAGAATTAATAACAATATTTACTCCATATTTTTTAGCAGAAGCTTTAGCTCCTTCAACTATATAATTAACTTTTTTCTCTAACTCTTTGTATAGAGATTCTCTATTTTCACTTAAATAAGTAAGCATCTCATAACCAGCTCTTACAGCTACTGGGTTACCAGATAGAGTACCAGCGTGATAAACTCTTCCCACTGGAGCAACTAGTTGCATAATTTCAGCTTTTCCACCAAATGCTCCCACAGGATATCCACCACCAATTATCTTACCAAGAGTAGTCATATCTGGAGTGATTCCAAAATACTCTTGAGCTCCACCTAAAGAAAGTCTGAATCCAGAGATAACCTCATCAAATATAAGAAGTGTTCCTGTTTGAGTACAAAGTTCTCTAACAGCTTTTAAAAACTCAATATTAGGATAGATAACCCCCATATTAGCAGGAACAGGCTCCATAATTAAGCAAGCTACATTTTTTTCATTTAAAACTTTTGTCAATGTTTCAAGATCTCCAAAAGGAACAGTGACAGTATCTTTTAACACACCCTCTGTGATTCCGTTACTATCTTGATAACCTTCAGTAAGTAATCCAGAACCAGATTTAACAAGTAGTGCGTCAGAGTGTCCATGGTAGCAACCTTCAAATTTTGCAATCTTATTTCTATTAGTGTAAGCTCTAGCAAGTCTGATAGCAGACATAGTAGCCTCTGTACCAGAAGTAGTAAGTCTTACCATCTCAATAGAGGGACAGCATTTAGTAATAAGTTCAGCTAATTCCACCTCTCTTTTTGTAGGTAGACCAAAAGAGCTTCCAAGCTCAATAGCCTCTCTTACCCCTTTGATTATTTGAGGGTGATTGTGTCCAAGGATTAATGGACCCCATGAACATATAAAATCAATATATTCATTTCCATCTTCGTCCCAAACTTTAGCACCTTCACCTTTACAAGCAAAGATAGGAGCCTCTCTGTTGACAGATTTAAAAGCTCTTACAGGGCTATTAACTCCACCAGGAATATATTTTTGTGCTTTTTTAAATATCTCTTTTGAAATTTCGTGATTCATTTTGTCCTCCCTAAAGTGTGATCTCTCCATTTTTAACCCATTGAGCGATCTCTTTTGCATGATAAGTGATGATTAAATTAACCCCAGCTCTCTTAAGAGCATACATATTTTCCATCACTATACCTTTTTCATTTATCCAACCATTCTTGGCAGCAGCTTTGACCATAGAGTACTCTCCACTTACATTATAAGCTACCAATGGAAGAGATAGATCTTTTAATGCATGTATTACATCAAGGTATGCAAGAGCAGGTTTTACCATTATGAAGTCAGCTCCCTCTTCAATATCTGATTCTACCTCTCTAAAATACTCTTTTGAACTTCTAAAATCCATTTGATAAGTTTTTCTATCTCCAAAACTTGGAGCAGAATCAGCAGCATCTCTGAAAGGTCCATAGTAGTTTGAAGCATATTTTACACTGTAAGCCATAATAGGTAGATAAGTGAATCCGTTCTCATCAAGTATAGTTCTCATAGCTTCAATTCTTCCGTCCATCATATCTGAAGGGGCTACAATATCAGCTCCAGCTTTTGCATGAGAAAGGGCGATCTGTGCTAAATATTTTAGAGTCTCATCATTGTTGACATCACAACCATTGAGGATACCACAATGTCCATGAGAAGTGTATTCACACATACAAACATCAGTTATAATTAGAAAATTAGGAAAATTTTTCTTAATGTGTCTAATACCTTGTTGAACTATTCCATCTTCAGCATAGGCTTGTGAACCAACTGGATCCTTCTCTTTAGGTATTCCAAAAAGTAAAAGTGCTTTAATTCCTAAATCTTTTAATTCTTGTAACTCCTCATCAATTCTATCCAAAGAGAATCTGTATTGTCCAGGCATTGAATCGATCTCAGCCTTTATATTCTCTCCCTCTTCAAGAAAAAGTGGGTATATTAGCTCATCTAAATGAAGATTTACATTTCTAACCATATCTCTTAAAGTTTTTGATCCTCTAAGTCTTCTTGTTCTTGTAAACATATCCTATCCTCCCAGCTATTTTATAGCTTCAATAATACCATTAACATCATAAACTTTTGCTTCAAAATCCACGTTAAGTCCATATTTTCTCATAGTGTCACTTGTCACTGGACCAATAGAAGCAAATTTAATATCTTTAACAGCTTCAAGATCATTCTCAATACTTGCCATAAAAGCATCAACAGTAGAAGAGCTTAAAAAAGTAACAATCTCAACTTTTTTTAAGTTTGAAAGTACCTCTTTTTTATCTCTGATGATTCTTTTAGTTTTATAAGCAACAATCTTGTCAAAATTTCTATTATATATAGAATTAAATTTATCAACATCACAAGGTGAGATATCAGAAGTGATAATAAGTATTCTATCTCCAGGATTAGTATATTTAATAGACTCTTCAGCCAATCTATCAACTAGATACTCCTCTGGAATGAAGTCAGCTTTAATCTTATACCCCTCTAATAACTCTTTAGTCTTACTTCCCACAGCACCTATTTTTAAATGTGCAATATCTCTAATATCTTCAACTTTATTCATAAACTCTCTAACACCGTTAGGTGAATTAAAAAGTAGAGCAGAGTATCTCTTTAATTGTTCTCTATCCAATTTATCAAGAGTCGATTCAATCTCTATAAAAGGTAGTTCAATAGCTACTCCACCCATTTTTTCAATCTTGTTAGAGAACTCACCAGCTTGTCTTCTATCTCTTGTAACTAAAACTTTTTTTCCGAAAAGTTGAGTTGTTTCAAACCATTTAAAAGTATCTCTAAGGTTAACTACTTCACCGATAATAGTGATAGCTGGTGGAACAATCTTCTTCTCTTGAGATAACTCTATGATATTTTCTAGTGTACCTACAGTAACTCTCTGATCAGCAGTAGCTCCCTTTTCAATGATAGCTACAGGAGTTTTAGAATCCTTTCCATTTTTTATAAGATCTCCAACAATGATAGGTAGATTTTTAATTCCCATTAAAAATACTAAAGTTCCATCTAATTTAGCAATAGCTTCAAAGTTATGCCAATCTCCATCAGCCATAGTATGTCCTGTAAAAACGTGGAAAGATCTAGCCATACCTCTGTGTGTTACAGGAATACCAGCATAGGCTGGAACAGATATAGATGAAGTTATACCAGGAATCTCTTCAAACTCAATTCCGTTTTCAAAAAGAGCTTGAATCTCCTCTCCACCTCTACCAAATACAAATGGATCTCCACCTTTAACTCTAGCTACAACTTTTCCCTCTAAAGCTTTTTTTACAATTGTTTCGTTGATCTCATCTTGAATAAGTCCACCTTCAGTGTTTCCCTTTCCAAGATATATCATCTCAGCATCTTTTCTAGCATAGTTAAGGATACGATTATTAATTAATCTATCATATACTACACAATCAGCTTCCTCAATAGCTCTTTTACCTTTTAATGTAAGTAGTTCTGCATCTCCAGGTCCAGCACCCATTATATAAACTTTACCTTTTTTATCCATTGATTTTCTCCTTTATACACTCAGCTACAGCTTGAGCTACACATATTCCTTTATTAAGTTTTTCTGTAATTTGAGCAGTATACCCCTTCTCATCTTTAAAATATATACCTGAGAAAGTTATCTCATCTCCATTTACTTCAGAGTAGCATCCCATAGGAGTGTGACAACCACCATCAAAGATCTTTGAAAACTCTCTTTCAATAACTACTACCCTTTCAATATCCTCTCTGTGTATAGATTTTAGTATAGATCTGATCTCTTCATCATTTTCTCTACACTGTATATGTAAAACTCCTTGGGCAGGAGCAGGGAAAAATCTATTTGGATCTAAATATTCAGTGATCTCATTTTCCAATCCAACTCTTTTTAAACCAGCAGCTGCTAGTAAAATTGCATCATAATCCTCATTTTTTAATTTATTTAATCTAGTGTGTATATTTCCTCTAAGTTGTTTAATTTGTAAGTCAGGTCTTAAATTTTTAAGGTTCATAGTTCTTCTTAATGAGCTAGTACCAACAATAGCTCCCTCTGGTAATTCCATTAAGCTCTTTCCACTTTTTGATATAAGTACATCTCTAGGATCCTCTCTATCTGGTACTGCTCCACAGATCAATCCCTCTGGAGAAAGAATAGGCATATCCTTCATAGAGTGTACAGCAAGATCGATACTACCATTTAGAAGTTCAACCTCAATCTCTTTAGTAAAAAAGCTTTTAAGTGACTTGTCACTATTATTCCAGTTGCTTACAAGATCTTTATCCCCACTTGTAACTATCTTTTTTATCTCAAATTCAATTTCAGGAAAGTTATCTTCCAATCTTTTTTTTATCATTTCACTTTGAGCAAGTGCAAGAAGACTTCCTCTACTACCAATAACTATCTTTTTTTTCATTATACAGTTCTCTCCTCATAATATTGAAACCATTTTTTTAAATTTTCCATCTGTTTGTCAACCATAAAACTATAGCTCTCTATCAAAGAGTCTCTAGTTGCTAAATGTTCATTATATACTCCCCAAATATCATCTAAAGTGAAAAGTGAAACATTTTCAGCATCTCCAAGAGATTGTTCAATATCTCTAGGTACAGCTAAATCTAAGAATAGATATTTTTTATCCTTATTTAGTAAAGGTTGTAAATCATTAGTTCTTAGAACTAGGTGTGGTGCAGAAGTAACACTAATAATTACATCATTTTCAGGAACAGTTTGAAGTTTCTCTTCAAAAGAAACAATGTCAACATCAAAGATACTTTTAATTTCAAGGGCTTTGTGATAAGTCCTATTTGTAATTGTAATATTTTTGACTCCCTCTTTAACAAGTAGATATAGTATAGATTGTGCTAAATCTCCAACTCCTAAGATAAAAACTTTTTTATCACTTAGAAATCCAATAGAATCCTTAATAAATTTTAAAGATATTGCTTCTAATGAAAGTGCATTGTGACAAATCTTGCTCTCTGTTCTAAATTTTTTACCCAGATCAATAGCTTTATTGAAAACGGTATTTAGAATTTTAGAAGAGGTTTTCTCCTCTAAAGCAGTGGCATGAGCTTTTTTTATCTGAGCTAAGATCTGATCTTCACCTTTAATAACTGAGAAAAAACCACAGGCAACTTTGAAAAGATACTCACTAGCTTCCTCTCCTCTTTTAATAAAAATTCCCTTTTTTACCTTAAATGCACTAAGTAAGTCCTCTGTTGAAAAATCGTTGGCAAGTTGTAAATAAAACTCTACTCTTAGACAAGTAGATAGATTAATATACCCTTTTATCTTTTTTTCTAAAAAAAGTTTATTAATAATCTCAGCAGGATTTTGCTGAATAAATACTTCTCTCTCTTCAGTTGTAAGCTCTTTATGAGAAATCCCAAAGGCTACAATCTCATCAATTTTTAGTGACATTTAAATATTCTCCTTAAAATACTTTCTTTAATTAAACAACAGTTTTAATAAAAATAACCTTATATCATACTGTTATATTATATAATATTATTCACAAAAAATTAACAATAATTTAAAAAATATGATATAATTTAGAAAATTAGTAGCGAATAATGATAAAAAATTTATATGATTAAGAATGATAGTGTGAGGATTAATTGATGAAAAAATATATAATAGAGCCTGAGTATGACGGTTATGAGATAGGAACATATCTCAAGGAGACAAAGGGATATTCAGGAAGAGGTTTGAGAAACCTAGAGATATATCTAAATGGAAAAAGAGTAAAAAATAACAGTAAAAAGGTAAGAAAATTAAATAGACTACACATAAGAGAGAAGGAGAAAGAAACGGGGATAAAACCTATGGATATACCTATTAAGGTAGCTTATGAGGATAAAAATTTACTTCTTATAAATAAAGATCCATATATAATAGTACATCCAACTCAGAAAAAGGTTGATAAGACATTAGCTAATGGTGTGGTAAACTATTTTTTACAAACTACAGGTAAAATTATGGTACCAAGATTCTATAATAGACTTGACATGAATACATCTGGAATAATAATAGTAACTAAAAATGCTTATGCCCAATCATACCTTCAAGAAAAAGGTGTGGTAAATAAGTTTTACCAAGCTATTGTTTTGGGAATTGTAGAGAAAGATGAATTTTTAATAGATAGACCAATTGGAAAAATTGGAGATGAACTTAGAAGAGTTGAACTAAAGGAAGAGGAGGGAGGACAGAGTGCTCAAACTAAAATAAGAGTACTAAAGAGATTCCCTGATAAAAATCTGACATTAATAGAGGCAGAGTTGTTAACTGGAAGAACACATCAGATAAGAGCACACATGTCTTTAGAAGGTTATCCACTTTTGGGAGATGAACTCTATGGGGGAGCAGATAAGAGAGCAGATAGACAGATGTTACACTCTTATAAAACAGAATTTTCAGATGTAGAAACTGGAGAGCTAAAGAGTGTAGAAGTGGAACTTCCAGAAGATATGAAAAAACTACTAGAAATCTAAATTATTCATATTGGAAAAAAATAGTACAGTTACATAGAACACGAAATATAACTGATTAAAAAATAATCGTAAAAAGATGAAATTTAACTCTAATGAAATTATTAGAAAAGAGTTAATTGACAAAGAATTGAACTTGTTATATATTTTATGTAGATGATGAAAAACATAAAATATTTTACATAGTTAAAAAAATTTTTAGGAGGAATAGAAATGGCAGTTAAAGTAGCAATTAACGGATTCGGAAGAATAGGAAGATTAGCATTAAGATTAATGGTAGGAAACCCTGAGTTTGATGTAGTAGCAATCAACGACTTAACAGATGCTCACATGTTAGCTCACTTATTTAAATATGATTCAGCTCAAGGAAGATTCGATGGAACTATCGAAGTTAAAGAAGATGCTTTCGTAGTAAACGGAAAAGAGATCAAAACTTTTGCAAAAGCTAACCCTGAAGAGTTACCTTGGGGAGAATTAGGAGTAGACGTTGTTCTTGAGTGTACTGGATTCTTCACTAAGAAAGAAAAAGCAGAAGCTCACATCAAAGCAGGAGCTAAAAAAGTAGTTATATCTGCACCAGCAACTGGAGATCTTAAAACTGTAGTTTACAACGTAAACCACGACATATTAGATGGTACAGAAACAGTTATTTCTGGAGCTTCTTGTACAACTAACTGTTTAGCACCAATGGCTAAAGTTTTAGAGGATAACTTTGGAATCGTAGAAGGATTAATGACAACAATTCACGCATATACAAATGACCAAAATACATTAGATGGTCCACACAGAAAAGGAGATTTAAGAAGAGCAAGAGCTGCTGCTGCAAACATCGTTCCTAACACAACTGGAGCTGCAAAAGCTATCGGATTAGTAATCCCTTCATTAAAAGGAAAATTAGATGGAGCTGCTCAAAGAGTTCCTGTAATTACTGGATCAATAACTGAATTAGTAACAGTTTTAGCAAAACCAACTTCAGTAGAAGAGATCAATGCTGCAATGAAAGCTGCTGCAAATGAGTCATTCGGATATACAGAAGAAGAGTTAGTATCAAGCGATATCATCGGAATCAACTATGGATCATTATTTGATGCAACTCAAACAAGAGTAATGACAGTTGGAGACAAGCAATTAGTTAAAACTGTAGCTTGGTATGACAACGAAATGTCTTATACTTCTCAATTAATCAGAACTCTTAAAAAATTTGTTGAGTTATCTAAATAATTAACTAATCAGAGAATAACTAAATAGAAATAGAATAGCGGAACTTTAGAGTTCCGCTTTTTTAAAGAAAGATATTATCAATAGGAGGCAATTTAAATGGCTAAAAAAATAGTTACAGATTTAAATGTTAAAGGGCAAAAAGTATTGATGAGAGTAGACTTTAACGTACCTATGAAAGATGGAAAAATAACTGATGAAAATAGAATAGTTGCAGCTTTACCTACAATAAAATATGTATTAGAAAATGGAGGAAGAGTAATAGCTTTCTCTCACTTAGGAAAAGTTAAAACTGAAGAGGATTTAGCAAAAAAATCTTTAAGACCAGTAGCTGAGAGATTAGCTGAATTATTAGGTCAATCAGTTAAATTCGTTCCTGCTACAAGAGGTGCTGAATTAGAAGCAGCAGTAGCTGAATTAAAAGATGGAGAGATCATGATGTTTGAAAACACAAGATTCGAAGATCTAGATGGTAAAAAAGAATCTAAAAATGATCCAGAATTAGGAAAATACTGGGCATCATTAGGAGATCTATTTGTAAATGACGCATTTGGAACTGCTCACAGAGCACACGCTTCAAATGTTGGAATAGCTGCTAACATAGGAGAAGGAAAAACTGCAGCAGGATTCTTAATGGAAAAAGAGATCAAATTCATAGGTGGAGCAGTAGATAATCCTGAAAGACCTTTAGTTGCTATATTAGGAGGAGCTAAAGTATCTGATAAAATAGGAGTTATAGAAAATCTTCTAGTTAAAGCTGATAAGGTTTTAGTTGGAGGAGCTATGATGTTCACTTTCTTAAGAGCTCAAGGAAAAGCAACAGGAACTTCATTAGTTGAAGAGGATAAAATAGAATTAGCAAAAGAGTTATTAGCAAAAGCTAATGGAAAATTAGTTCTACCAATAGATACAGTAGTAGCTAAAGAGTTTAACAATGACGCAGCTCATACAACTGTATCAGTAGATGAAATTCCAGCTGATCAAATGGGATTAGACGTTGGACAAGGAACTGTAGAGTTATTTGCAAAAGAGATCTCTGGAGCAAAAACTGTTGTATGGAATGGACCAATGGGAGTATTCGAAATGCCTAACTTTGCAAAAGGAACTATTGGAGTTTGTGAAGCTATAGCTAACTTAAAAGGAGCAACTACAATAATAGGTGGAGGAGACTCAGCAGCTGCAGCAATAAGCTTAGGATATGCTGATAAATTTACTCATATCTCTACTGGTGGAGGAGCTTCATTAGAGTACTTAGAAGGAAAAGTATTACCTGGAGTAGAATCTATTTCTAATAAATAATAACTTACAATATAGAGGCTGCTACAGAGAGTTGTAGTAGCCTTTTTATTTTACTTTTATTTTTTTAAAATTTGATAATATTTTTTCAAAAAATATGTTATAATAGGTCTGTATTAAGATATTTAAATATAATGGAATGAAGGAGTTAGATTATGAGTAGATTAGTAGGAACTATATCAAGAGGGCTTCGTGCACCTATCATTAAGCAGGGAGATGATATTGCTAAATTTACAGTAGATGCAGTTTTAGCTGCTGCAGAAAGTGATAATATAGCTTTAAGAAATAAAGATGTAGTTGCTATCACTGAGTCAATAGTGGCAAGAGCTCAAGGAAACTATGCTACAATTGATGATATCGCAACAGATGTAAAAGCAAAATATGGAGATAACACAATAGGATTGATATTCCCAATATTGAGTAGAAATAGATTTTCTGTATGTTTAAAAGGAATAGCAAAGGGAGCTAAAAAGATTGTATTGATGTTTAGTTACCCATCTGATGAGGTAGGAAACCACTTTATAGATTATGATCTATTAGATGAAAAAGGAGTTAACCCTTGGACAGATGTATTAACTGAAGCTGAGTTTACAGAGAAATTTGGTAATCCAGTACACGTATTTACTGGAGTAAACTATATTCAATACTATTCTGAATTAATAAGAGAGCAAGGGGCAGAAGTTGAGGTAATTTTTGCTAACAACCCTACAGCAATCTTAAAATATACAGATTGTGTATTAAACTGTGATATCCATACTCGTATGAGAACTAAAAAATTACTAAGAAAATCAGGAGCAAAAATAGTATATGGAATGGATGAGATATTAACAGAATCTATAAATGGTTGTGGATACAATGAAGATTATGGATTGTTAGGATCAAATAAAGCTACTGAGGATAGCATCAAATTATTCCCTCGTGATTGTAGAGAGTTAGCTGTAAAAATCCAAAAAATGTTAAAAGAAAAAACTGGAAAAGATATGGAAGTTATGGTCTATGGAGATGGAGCATTCAAAGATCCAGTAGGAAAGATATGGGAACTTGCTGACCCAGTTGTATCACCAGGATATACTGATGGTTTAGAGGGAACACCAAATGAGATAAAATTAAAATATTTAGCTGATAATGATTTAGCTGGTTTAAAAGGTGAAGAGTTACATAAGGCTGTAGCTGAAGCTATTAAAAATAAAGATTCAGATCTAAAAGGACAGATGATAACTCAAGGAACTACTCCAAGAAGATTGACAGATCTTATTGGATCACTATGTGACTTAACTTCAGGAAGTGGAGATAAAGGTACACCTATTATATTAATCCAAGGATATTTTGATAACTATATAGATGACTAATATTTTAAGTGTTTATAACATTAAAATATAGAGCTTGAAAAAAGAATAAAAATATGATAATATTTAAAAACCTTATATAAATTTGGAATATGGCCAAAAGTTTCTACATCAAACCTTAAATTTGATACTATAAGTTAAAGAAATTGTTATTATATTGATCTCAATAGTACTTTAACTATTGAGATTTTTTTTTGGAGGATTGAATGAAAAAGTATTTGAAAAATGTTATTTTAATTGGAAGTTTGTTCTTAGTTGGGTGTACATCTTTAGTTGAAAGAAAAGAGGAAGCTAGTATCATTATAAAAAATGGTACTGTATTGACTATGAATGAGGGGAGAGATATCTTAGAAAATGGAGTTGTCGTTATAAAAGACAATAAGATAATCTCAGTTGGAAATGAGGATTTATTAGAGAGATATAGTGCTAAAAAGATTATTGATGCTGAAGATGGGATAGTTATGCCTGGAATGATAAATACTCACACTCACGTTGCAATGACAGTGTTTAGATCACTAGCTGATGATGTACCAGATAGATTGAATAGATATATTTTCCCTTTGGAAAACAAGATGGTTTCTCCTGAAATGGCTTATTTAGGAGCTAGACTTGGAACTATGGAGATGGCTCTTGGAGGAGTGACAACAATGGTGGATATGTATCTATTTGAAGAGAGTGCAGCAGAGGCAGTAAAAGAGATCGGGCTAAGAGGAATAATGACACAAAATATAATAAAATATCCTACTGCTGATGGAAAAAATAAAGGTGAAACTTTAAATAGAGCTATTGCCCTTATTGAAAAATATCAGAATGATGAATTGATAACTCCAGGGCTAGCACCTCATGCTCCACATACAGTAACAAAAGAGGAGTTATTGGAGATAAAAAGAGTTTCTGAAAAATATAATGCTCCTGTATCAATGCATGTTGCAGAGACAGATAAAGAGTTTGCTAAATTTAAAAAAGAGTTCAATATGACACCTGTAGAGTACTTAGATTCATTAGGGCTATTAAATGAGAGACTTATAGCTGCACACAACATCTTTGTAACAGATAGCGATATAGAACTTTTAAAGAAAAGAGATGTAGGGCTAGCTCATAATATGGTAGCTAATATAAAGTCTGCTAAGGGGATCTCACCAGCTCTAAAGATGCATGATGAGGGATTGAGAGTTGGATTAGGAACTGATGGTCCTATGAGTGGAAATACATTGGATATAATTGGACAATTGGGATATGTGGCAAAGGTTCATAAATTAAACTCTAAAGATAGATCAGCACTACCTCCCAAAAAAGCTGTAGAGATGGCAACAATTGGTGGAGCTAAAGCTATTCATAGAGAGCAGGAGTTAGGAAGTTTAGAGGCTGGAAAATTGGCAGATGTAGTAATAGTTGAGACAAAATCTGTAAATATGAATCCAATTTACGATCCTTATTCAGCTTTAGTATATTCAGCAAATGCAAGTAATGTAGATACAGTTATAGTAAATGGAAAATTAATTGTTGAAGATAGAGAGATAAAAACTATTGATTCTAAAAAAGTTATTAAAGAGATGACAGAGTTTAAGAAAAAAGTTGAAGAGGTAGCTAAAACTCTATAAAATATAGAGGTTTAGATTGAAAATAAAAGAGCAAGTATAACTTGCTCTTTTTAATTAGATCTATGATAATTGTTCTATTAAATTTTTCTTTTTTAAATGGTGGGCTATATATACAAATGGAGTATCACAAACTGCAACCAAGAATTTCATAAAGTATGTAGTTAGGAATATCTCGATTAAAACCTCTTTAGGATAAACACCATAGAAAGCGATAAGTGTGAAACAAGCATTATCAATAAGTTGGCTAACCATAGTACTCGCATTATTTCTTATCCAGATATGTTTAGGTTCACTATATTTTTTCTTCCAGAACTCATAAGCCCAAATATCATGAGTTTGTGAGATAAGGTAAGAGATAAGTGAGGCTACAACAATTCTTGGCATAAAGTCAAAAACTCTTTTAACACCATTGAAAGTTATTATTCCCTCTTCAATATTTGATGGAGTAAAAGATACTGCTATCTGCATAATAAGAGTCATTGCAATAAGTGAGAAAAAACCAAGGTATACAGCTCTTTGAGCATCTTTTTTACCATAGTTTTCAGCTAGAATATCTGTAACTAAGAATCCACCAGCATACAGTATATTCCCTAAAGTAGTTCCAAATCCAAATAGGTCAACTAATAAAACAACTTGAATATTAGCTAATATAGTTGATACAGGAATCCAAGCATACAATCCAAATTTTCCAAACTTTTTATAAGCAAAAAGTATTAGACCAAAGTTAACAACTAACATACAGAACCAAAGTAATTCATTTCTAAAATCCATTTTATCCTCCTAAAATATTATTAAAACTAGGAAAATAAAATAGTAATCAATAAAAAAGAGCAGAAAAACTCTGCTCTTTAAAAATAAATAACTTATTTTAAAATTTGGCCTAGTTTTTTATAGATGGTTTGTCTGTGTAGAACATCTCCTTGTAAATACAAGAATTTATTTAATTTTCAAAGAAAAGTATATATTAAAAAACTAAAATTGTCAATAGTTATATTTTTACTTAAAATTTTCACGAAAATGTCAATAAAAAATAGTATAAATATATCATAAATCTTTCCCCAAAATATTTTATATAGATTAGTAATTAAATAAAAATCCCTTTTTCAAAAAAGAAGAGGGATTTTTATTTTTTTGTGCTATACTAGAGGTAGCTAAAGAAAATAAAATATATAATATGGAGGGTAACATGCAGTATAAAAACGAAAATGGTTGGATTAAATCCAATGAAAAAAAAGAGATATTTTATTTTTGTGATGAGTATAAAAAGTTTTTAGATTTGGGAAAAACTGAGAGAGAATTTGTAAAAGAGGGAGTAAAATTTGTTGAGGCAAAGGGGTTTGTTCCAGCAGAGAGTAAAAAAAGTTTGCAAGTTGGGGATAAGGTATACTATGTAAACAGAGGCAAAAACCTTGTATTAGCAGTAATTGGAAAAGAGGATATTGAAAATGGAGTAAATTATGTTGTATCACACATAGATTCTCCAAGATTGGACCTAAAAGGAAATCCTCTATATGAGGAGTTTGAATTAGCTTATATGAAAACTCATTACTATGGTGGAATAAAGAAATATCAATGGGCATCTCTTCCACTAGCACTTCATGGGGTAGTAATCTTAGAAAATGGAGAGAGTGTAGAGATAACAATAGGTGAAAAGGATGAGGATCCTGTATTCACTATTCCAGATATCTTACCTCACTTAGCAGCTAAAATTCAAGGTGAAAGAAAAAGTGGAGAGGTAATAAAAGGTGAAGAGCTTCAGATAATAGTAGGAAGTATACCTAGTACAATAGAGAATAAAGAGATTAAAGATAGAGTTAAATATGCAATATTAGAGATTTTAAATAGAGATTATGGTATGGTAGAAGAGGATTTTATCTCAGCTGAATTGGAATTAGTACCAGCAGGAAAAGCTAAAGATATTGGTTTTGATAGATCTATGGTAGGAGCTTATGGTCAGGACGATAGAATTTGTGGTTATACATCTATGAGAGCTATAGTTGATTTAGAAGAGGTTCCAGAGAGAACTGCAATCTGTTTCTTAGCAGATAAAGAGGAGATAGGATCTTCAGGTAGTACAGGACTTAAATCAGATTACCTAGCATACATTACTGGTGATATTGTAGAAAAAGTTAAGGGAAATTTCACAGAGATGATGTTAAGAAGAGTACTATGGAACTCTCAATCTCTATCTTCAGATGTAAATGCAGGAGTAGATCCTATATTTAAAGGGGTACATGACATTCAAAATGCTGCAAAAATTGGATTTGGAGTAGTTGTAACAAAATATACTGGAGCTAGAGGAAAGAGTGGAACTAATGATGCTGATGCTGAATATGTAGGAAAGATTAGAAAGTTATTAAATGATGCTGATGTTTGTTGGCAAATAGGAGAGCTTGGAAAAGTAGATGAAGGTGGAGGAGGTACAGTAGCAATGTATCTAGCTCACTTAGGAATTAGAACTATAGATATAGGACCAGCTCTATTAGCTATGCACTCACCATTTGAAGTCTCTTCAAAATTAGATGTTTATGAAACATATAGAGCATATAAAGTTTTTTATACTAGAGGATAGATAAAAATGCAAGGAATATATACCGATATTGGTATATGCTCCTTGCATTTGTTTTAATTTATATTATTTATTAGAAAGAAATAATCCAAATTGAGCTAAAGTTGCTGATCCTAAATATGTTCCAACAAAAACAAATACCCCAGTAATTGCTACTTTCCAAGAAAGGCTCTTTAAAGTTCCTAACTTGTTAGCAACAGAGATTCCAGCATAAGTAAGTATTGGAGTAGTTATTGATAGAAAGTCAACAGAGTTAATAGCTTTGATTACCTCTGTGCTAGCCATACAAAATATTAAAGATGTAATAGATACCCAACCTAGAATAGGGAACTCTCTTATAAATTTAATAGGTACACATTGTAACACTCTTTGAATTGTAATTCCTATAATTGCAAATAAACCAAGAAAAAATAGTCCAATAAATGTATAAGTAGTAATTTGAGGTCCATTTGCACCATATTTTAAAACCTTTATCCATTGAGTAAAAAGAATCAATGAAAGACTAAGAATTAAGATTAAAATATTTTTTATAAAATAATTTTCAAATAGATTTTTATTCATTATTTTTTTCCTCCAGTTAACTTGTTATACATAAATTTTTGTAAAGGTACAGCAACAAAAACCATTGTAAAAGTACCTATAAAACTTGTTAATAACTGACTAGCAGCTGCATAGGCTCTAATGACTTCAGCTTTTTCAGGGTGAATAGCAGCAAGAGAGGAACTAGCTGCAATCATCATACTAGCAGATCCCATTCCAGATGCAATTGCAAGAGCCTCTACTCTAAATCCCATTTCTAAAAATATAGGTGCAATTATACTGAAGAATATCGCCCCAAAAAGGGTACCAAAGATATACATTGAAAGAACTCCACGTCCCTCATCAGAGTTAAGAGTGTATTTTTCAGAGATATATGCAAGTTCACCCTCTCTTCCCAATCCTAGAGTTGATCCGATAGCCTCTCTTCTTAATCCAATAAGTAGTGCAATAGGAAGTCCAATTATAACAGTACCAACATTTCCAAGTTCCTGAATTAAGAAGATCCAACCTATAGATAGTATCTCTTTCAATCTAGGAGCAACATCAGCTCCATATTTAGCCATTAGTGGTAACATAATTATAATAAGATATTTTCCAGCAAAATTGACATTTTCCTCAGTATAGATCTTACTGATTATCCCTTTTCTAAAAACATTAAGAGCTAAAAACATAGTTATTATTAAGGCAAAAAGTAGTGGAAGAAGTCCAATTTTAAACTTTCCAATAGCAATAACTCTAAAACCAATAATCTCAGCTACAAGTATAACAATAACTGAAAAGATTATTAAAAAAGGTAAATTTTTATTTTTCATCTAATCCTCCAAAATTTAATATTGTATTTTTATAATCTTCATAACTTCTTTTATATAAACTGTTTTTATCAATTTTTCCACTCATATCTTTCAAGACCTTTAAAAGAAATCTAGGGAAAATAGAGAAAATATACTCACTATCCTTATGAATGAAATCACTACCATGAAAAGTTCCTATGAATCCGTTGTATCCAATCTGTATACAAGGAAGGATATAAGAGAGATCTCCAATATCTCCAGCAGCACTTACAGGAGAGTTATCTTTGCAATACTCAATCTCTTCAAACTCTTCAAAACTTTTTCTAACAAAATTAGAAAGGTAACGTGATTGAATAAAAGGAAGATATCCCATATCAGTTTCGATCTCTACTTCACCACCTAAAGCCTCAGCAGAGCATTTAGCCATTGTATCCAATCTCTTTGAGAGTTCTAACATATATTCAACTGAGTGTGCTCTTATATCAGTTCCAATTTTTATCTTGTCAGGAATGACATTTGTTCCCATATGTGATTCCATAATTACAGGATTTATCCTTACCATAAATTTTTCATCAATTTGCTGTCTATAAAGTCCCAATGCAGTATTGAAAAGAGTGGACATACTATAAGCATTTACTCCAGCTTGTGGAGCGAAGCCAGCATGTGCAGGTTTTCCTTTGAAAGTGTAATATTTATATAGGAATCCAGCAAGATTACAATTTAACTCAATACTTCTTCTATCTAACTCCCCACCCATAGAGTGAACAGCAATAGCTAAATCATATTCATCAAAAATTCCGAGTTTAATAGCTTCTGGTTTTCCTCCTAAAAAAGAGATCACTCCCTCTCTTTGTAACTCTTTTCTATACTCTAAATCTAAATACTCTTCAGCTGGAGTAAAGATGAATCCCAATGAAAAATCTAATCTCTTATACTCTTCATCAGTGATCAATTTTTTTAGAAGAGATAACATAATGGCAACTTGAGAATAGTGACCACAGTTGTGAGCAGCTCCAGTTAGCTTATCAGCATGAAAATGTGAAGGAGTATACACTGCATCCATTTCAGCAATCAAAGCTATATGTAAAGCTTTTTTTTCTCCTAAATTAAATTTAACCCCAGTTTCAGCAAATTTTATAATCTCTCCCTTTGGATAAACTTTTTTTATAAAATTTTGTATTAATTGAGAAGTTTTATTCTCCTTAAATCCAAGTTCAGGATTGAAATAAATCTCTTCTGCTAGAGTTAAAATCTCTTTAAAATCAGACATTAATAACCACCTTTCATAAATAAAAATCTTATAAAGTATTGTATCATTAGATGAGGATTTTATAAAGATATATTTTACAAAGAATAAAAAAATTTAAAAAAAGTGTTGACGAAACTTTGTATATGTGGTACTATATATCTTGTCCGCGAGAAAGCGAGACAAAATAATGTTAAGGACATTAGCAACAGAATAGAGAAAGACAATAAATGCAAACACAACAATAAATTGGTGTAAATTATCAG
>NZ_JBEFNA010000022.1 GCF_040199715.1 Fusobacterium sp. SYSU M8D902 | reverse complement strand
TAAAGTACGCCAAAATTTAAAGAAAAATATTTGAATTTATTTTTTAAAATTTGCTTGACAATTCATAGTTGGTCTCCTTTTTTCTAGTAATTTTTTTAATTTAATCAAATTTATTTTTCATTTCCTGAATTTTTTCTTCCTCTTGTTGCTCTTCCTCTTGTTGCTTTTTCTTTAATCCGTTCTTTTGGAATTAAATTTAAAATATCTTCTCCAATTAATTTACTGATAGACTTATATTTATCTAAAGCTTCATTTCCTTTATATGAAATCTTATCAATTCCTTGAATTACTTCATTTAATTTTCCATCTTTTAAACAAAACAAGTGAAAATCACATTCTTTATTTTTAGCTATAGAAAAAGAAACAACTTCATTGTCAATAAATCCTTTTGATAATCTGAAATTATTTTTATCAAAAGTTTCTGATAAAATCTCTCCATCTTGGTAATATTCTTTTTTATTATATGGAAAATAACTAATTATTTCTTTTAAATTTCCATTTTCATATTCAGAATGATACATTTTTTTCCCATTTTTATAATGTGATTTCCATAATATTTCTTCTTTAGAATTTTCAAAAATTAATTCTCCTGTCAATTTTCCATTTTCATATCTACCCCTAATAATTCCTCCTTTTTCTGTTAAGTATAAATTAAAATCTCCATTTTCAATTCCATCTCTATAAATTCCTTGTTTAATATATTGTCCATTTTTATTATATCTTAAAAACATTCCATCTTTCTTTCCATTTTTTCCATAATATGAATGTTCTTTAATAATTCCATTATCATAATATTCAGCAGTAACTCCAGATTTAAATCCATTTTCATTTTCATACCATTTTGCTTTTAATTTTCCATTTTCAAAATATTCTTTTTTTTCTTTTAACATTTTTTCCTCCTGTAATAAAAAAATCCCAAGATATATGAAGATATACAAATAAATTTATTTATATATCTTTATATCTTGGGGGATCTCCTTACGATAAATTATTTTTGTTTTTTTATAATTTTTGGGGGGTTTCCTTACAAATTATATTATATATTATATCATAAATATTTATAAAAATAAATAAAAAGTGACAGAATGTCATTTTTTATTTTTAGTCCTCAAGTGGACTAAAAAAAGCTTTTTTCTCTCTTTTTCTTTATAATAGCTCCAATCATAAAATTTTAATATTTTAAATGTTCCATTTATATCAGGTTGTATGTACATCAGCATTTAATCATATTCTGAATTTTTTACAAGACCAATGCAAGTTTTTTTAAATTTATTCCATTCTTCCATAAATTTAAAAAAAGTCTTGTAAAAATTCTTTGCGAATATGATTTTTTAATGCTTGTCCATACTGAAAACCTGATATAAAAAAAAAGAACATTAAAAAAAAAATAAAAAATTAATAGATTGAAAGGAGCTATTATATTAGAGAAAAAAGCTAAAGACAAAAGATTTTTTTCTTTGTCCACCTGAAAATCAGATATTTATTAGAAAAAATAATTAAAGGAGAAGAAAGATGTTTAAGAGATATGATTTAAATGAAATACAAATAAAGGAAATATTATTAAATGGGGAATTTTTAAAAAAATATGAAAATAAAAAAATTTTATTTTCAATAACCATTGAAGATGTTATAAGTAACTATTTAATAAATCATGCAAAAGATAAAGAAACTATTGAAAATAATAAAGAAAAAATACAAAATAATTTTAATATTTATCTTGAACAAAAGATTTATGATAAAATAGCAAAATATTATAATAGCGAATTAGAAATATTTATAAAAAAATTAAAGAATAAAGGAGAATAAAATGTTTACAGAAAATAAAAATTTTTATCCAACACCTCAAGAAATAATTATCAAAATGATTGAAAAAATAGAAAAAGAAAAAGCTCTAAATATATTAGAACCAAGTGCAGGGAAAGGAAATTTAATAGAGGGATTAAATGAATATAATAAATACTATAATAAAATAAAAATAAATAGTCTTGATTGTCTTGAGATAGACAATAATTTGAGAGCTATTTTAAAAGATAAAAAGTTTAATTTAATAGGAAGTGATTTTTTAAATTTCAATACATATAAAGAATATGATTTAATATTGATGAATCCTCCTTTTGAAAACGGGGAAAAACATTTATTAAAAGCTATTTCTTTAATAGAGAATAGTGGAGGACAAATTATTTGTTTACTAAATGCAGAAACTTTAAAAAATCCTTATTCTAATTATAGAAAAGTATTGATGAATAAACTTGAAAATGCAGAAATTGAATTAATAAAAAATGCTTTTGGAGGAGCTGAAAGAAAAACAAATGTAGAAGTTGCTTTAATTAATTTAAAAATTAATAAAAAAATAAAATCAAAATTATTTAAAAATTTAGAAGAGGAAAAAATAAATTTTGAAAATATAAAAATTGATAAATTAACAAATAAAGATTTGATTTTAAATTTAATTGAAAGATATAAATTTGAAATTGAAACAGGGAAACAACTTATTAAAGAAATTGATTTTTTCAATAAGTTTGTAGAAAAAGAAAGTAAATTAATTTTAAAAAATGATTATTATAATCAAGATATGAATATTAATTTCTTTGTTGAAAAAACAAGGAAAAAATACTGGAAAATCTTATTTGAAAATAAAAATTTAGAAAGATTATTTACTAATGAATTAAGAAGTAAATTCTATTCTAACTTAGAAAGTATGAAAAAATATGAATTTAATTTAGAAAATATAGAAGAAGTTTTAATAGAACTTTCTAAAAATATGTTTAGCTCTCTTGAAAAAGATATAGAAAACTTATTTGATGAGTTTTCTATTAAATATCATTATTATAATGAATCATCAAAGAATATTCACTATTTTGATGGTTGGAAAACAAATAAAGCTCATTTTATAAATAAAAAAGTTATTATTCCTTTAAATGCTTTTAGTTGTTATAGTGATAGAATAGAAACTTATGAAATAGAAAATAAGTTATTAGATATATATAAAATATTTATGTACCTTGATAATAAAAAAGAAAATATAAAAATTAGTTTAGAAGAGTGTAGAAATATTTTAAACCATATAGATAATGAAAAAACTAAAAATATTGATTTAGGATATTTTACAGTTAGTTTTTATAAAAAAGGAACTACACACATTATATTTAATGATGAAAAACTTTTATTAAAATTTAATATATTTGGAAGCCAAATGAAAAAATGGTTACCACCAAGTTATGGAAAAACGAAGTATGAAGATTTAGATATTGAAGAGAAAGATGTTATAGATAGTTTTCAAGGCAAAGAGAGCTATCAAGAAGTAGTAAATAATAATGATACTTATTTGTTACATAATGATAATATAAAACTAATAGGGATTTAAAAAAAGCACTCATAGAGTGCTTTTATTTTTCATTTCCTGAATTTCCTCTTCCTCTTGTTGCTCTTCCTCTTATAACTCGTTTTTCTTTGATTATTTCTTTTTTTTCTTCTTCTTTTTTATATTCTCCATTAAAATATGTTATATCCTTTTTTACTTTACCATCTTTAAAATATTCTATCCATTTTCCTTCTTTTAGTCCATTTTTATATTGTCCTAATAGTTCTAAATTTCCATTTTTATACCATTGCTTATAAATACCATCTAATTTTCCTTTTTTATAGTTTTCAATAGAAAAAAGATTATTTGTTTCTGTAAAATATGTTAATTTAGTTCCATGATTTTTTCCTTCTCTATATTCAGCTTTTATTTTATATTCATTATTCCAATCTGAATGATAAGTAATTAAACCATCTTTTAAACCATCTTTTAAATTTATTTCTGATTTTAAATTTCCATTTTCAAAATATTTTTTTGTAGTACTTCTATTTAAAACTTCTTCATGCTCTTCTTTTAATTGCCCATTTTCAAAATATTCTTTATAATTTTTAAAATTCTCTTCATATTTTAAATTTCCATTTTCAAAATATTCTTTATATACTCCTATTCTATGCCCTTTATCATATAATTCTTCTTCTTTTAGTTGTCCATTTTCAAAATATTTTTTTCTATGTATTAATAAATTATCATTATAAATTCTTTCTTGAGATAGATTACCATTAGGATAGTAGATATAAGTAACTCCATTTTCTTTTCCAGTTTTATAGAAACTTTGAACTTTTAAATTTCCATTTTCATACCATTGCTTATAAATACCATCTAATTCTCCTTTTTGATAATTTGAAAAGGATAAAATTTTTGGATCTTTTAAACTGCTATTTATATTAAATTCAATTATTTCACCATGCAATTGTCCATCTTTATAATTTGATATAAATATAGGTTCATTGTTAGTATTATATTCTATATATATTCCTTGTTTTTTTAAATTTTCATCTAAAAAGAATGTTTTTTTACTTAGTTCTGTATTTTGAATTTTTTCTTTTAAACTAAATTCTTTATATTCAAAAGTACTTTTTTTACCAAAGGCATCATATTGCTCCCAAGTATCAATTTTTTCATCAGCAAAATATTTACCTATTGCTTTTAAACTTCCTGTTTCAGAAAAAGATTTTGAAATTCCATATTTTTTGTTCATATAGAAAGTTTCTTCTCTTTTTAATTGTCCATTAGGATAATAAGTTAATTCTTTACCAAATTTTTTACCTAATACATAAGTACAAGTGCTGGATATTTTCAAATCATCTTCTGCTCCACTTTTTTGAAGATAATATGAAATTCTTTCCCCATTTAATAATCCATCTTTATAATTTTCTAAAGTTATTAAATGATTATTCATATAACTTTTCCAGTCGCCCTTACTTTTTCCATTTTTATATTGTCCTATTTGCTTTATATTTCCTGTTTCGTGATAAGAAGTATACTCTCCTTCTCTTAGTCCACCTTTATACCAACATAATTCTTTTAAGATTCCATTATCATAATACGTTTTATAAATACCTTCTTCTTTACCCTGAATATATTCTACTTCTTTGATTATTCGTTCTTGTTCATTAAAAACTAAGTAATCTCCATTTAATTCCCCATTATCATAATTCTTTTTTATAAATAGTTCTCCTGTTTTTCTATATTCTAAATTTTCTCCTTGTTTTATTCCATTTTCATTTTCATACCATTTTGCTTTTAAGTTTCCATTTTCAAAATATTCTTTTTTTTCTTTTAACATTTTTTCCTCCTGTAATAAAAAAATCCCAAGATATATGAAGATATACAAATAAATTTATTTATATATCTTTATATCTTGGGGGATCTCCTTACGATAAATTATTTTTGATTTTTTATAATCTTTGGGGGATCTCCTTACAGATTATAATATATATTGTATCATAATTTTTTATAAAAATAAATAAAAAGTGACAGAATGTCATTTTTTAATTTTAAAAAGGTATAAATTGATAAATCAATTTACTTTATTATTTTTATAAAGATTTAATATATTCAAAATTAACATAGTTTTTATTTAAAATTCTATTTATTTTTAACTTTAATTTTCCTTCAAATTCTAAACCATCTTTACCAATTAATGTAGTAAAAAATGTTGGTTCGTTATTAAGTAAAGTTTTAGCTTTTTCATCTGTTATTTCTAGAGTAGATTTATAATGTTTCATTTTATCATATAATTTAAATTTACAATTTTCACAATAATAGTTGTATCTCTTTTCATTTGTATTTTTATCTTTAAATTCACCTTTATAGATGTTCTTTCCACAAATCGGACATTTACCCAATGATACTTTTTCTTTATTTTTTACTTGTAAATTCAATGTTTTATATTCTGTATTTAATATATCTTTTATATTATCTAATACACTTTCTAAAAATTTATCTGTAGAAAGAAAATTATTTTTAATATCTTCTTGTTTTAACCACCACAATGCTGTTAAATTTGGCTTAGTAACATCACTTGGTAAAATAGAAATTAATTCTCTTCCTAATTTTGTAGATTTAACATTTTTACCTTCTTTTATAATAAAACCTCTTTTATATAAATTTTCTAAAATTATTGAACGAGTTGTAGAAGTACCAATATTTCCAATTCCTATTTTTTTAGATTTTAATTTTAAAATTTTATTAATATCAATGTTATCAACATATTTAGAGATTGAACACATATCATAGATAATTTCCCCTTCTGTATAGTATTTAGGAGGATCAATATATTTAGTTTCTATTTTATTCTGAATTAATTTAACTAAATATTCGCCATTCATTAAAGAAGAAATTTCAGAAATTTCTTCTTCTTGTTTTTCTTCATCTACATTTGATAAATAAGTTTTAAAACCAATATTTAAAGTTTTAGTACTTGAACATTTAAGTTCAGTATCTTCATAAATTTTCATAGTCACAGTAGTTGTTTCATAAATTCTTGATGGTAAAAATTGAACGATATAATAATCAGAAATTAACTTATAAATATTTTTTTCTTTTTCATTAAGAGAGCTAAGATCTATTTTTTCTTGTGTAGGAATAATAGCTGTATGAGTAACTATATTTTCATTATTAAAAGCTTTACTTTTTAAGAATAAATTAATTTCAGGAAGGACAATTTTTAAATTACTAAGTACAATAGGTAGTGTTTCTTCAGCTTCTAAGTATTGCTCTATAGAGCAATATTGACATTCAGATTTATTGTATGTAATAGCATTATATTTATCTCTTAAAACTTGTGTTACATTCATAACTTCTTTTGGAGAATAGTTAAATTTATCAGAACATAAAATTTGTAATTTTGAAAGATCAAGTGGTAATGGGGGATCTTCTTTTTCTATTTTTTTTGTAACATTAATTTTTAAATTATTATCCATTTCTATTAAACTAGAAATGGATTCTAAAAAGTCTTTTCTTATTACTTTTTTATTTGGAAATTCTTTTCTTTGAGGAACATTATATTTTAAAGTAATATCTATATTACTGTTTAATGCTTCATATTCTTTTAACATTTTATTATATTGAGAGTTTGCTAATTCTTCATTATGAAAACTATCTATATAATCTTTTTTTAGTTTTTCTAAATTAAAATTTTCGTTTTTATTACTAGATTTTATAACTTGAATATTTGAAAATAATTCATAATATTTCTCTTTTACATGATTTTCTACTAAATTATCACGATTAACAATCATTGCTAATGTTGGTGTTTGAACTCTTCCTAAACTTAGAGTACCAACATTATTTTTACAAGTAAAATATCTTGATAAATTTATTCCAAACATATAGTCAGCAACAGCTCTTCCATAGGCACTTTGTCCTATAGAAATAAAATTGTTATTATCTTGTAGATTATTAAAAGCTTTCTCAACTCCATGAATTGTAGTATCGTTTATTAAAAGTCTTTTCACTTTTTTTTGGTTTTTTAAATAATCTAAAATTTCATCAATAACATATTGTCCTTCATCATCAGGTGTTCCTGCATGATAGATTAATGTTATTTTACTATTAAATACTAATTTTTTTAAAATATTATATTGAAAATTAGCTTTTGCATTTTCTTTTTTACTTAGAGGAATTTTTTCCCAATTTTTAAAAAAAATTGGTAAACTTTCTAAATTCCAATTTTTATATTTTTGATCATAATATTCAGGTGGTTTTAATTTGAGAAGGTGTCCTGTTGTCCAAGATAATAAATAATTCGCACTCTTATAATATCCTTCATTTTTTTCAAAAACTTCATTCTTAAAATTAAGATATTTTATAATTGCTTTTAAATAATTTTCTTTTTCTGTTATTATTAAAATCATTACATTCCTCCTCCTTTATTATTATGCAATTTTTTGGACTATATTAATTCTATTTTTATCTCTTATCTTTCATTACCTGAATTTCTTCTTCCTCTTGTTGCTCTTCCTCTTGTTTCTTTAGTGTTAATTTTATCTTTTAAATTTAGTAAATCTCCATATTTATTAGTTACTAATTCATTATATTTTTTTATTACTGAATGGTCATATGTTTCTATATTATGATTAGTTATAGCTGTAAATTGTGTTGCTTTATTGTTTTCTATTTTTAAAAAATATTTACCATTTTCTTCAGAGTTTATGGATTTTATAAATAGTTTCATTTCACTTATTTCTTTATTTTCGTTATAATTTATAGTTTCATTTATTTTTCTAGAATCTAATTCATAGAGTTTTTGTTTAGAAATAACATTTTTATTTATATCATATAATTCTATATTTATACATTGGTCTTTTTCTTCTTCCAATGCAACTAAATTTCCAGTTTTATTATAGTATTTAATTTTTTTATTAATGATTTCTTTTGATTTTTCTCCTGTTTCATAAAATTCTATTCTTTTAGAATCATCAGATTTTAAATTTAAATTACCAATAGCATATAAATTTCCATTTTCAAAATATTCTTTATATGATGTTATTTCTGTATTATAAAAATACTCTGAATGTAAATTATTATTAATATAATTTGATTTTTTAATAACATTAAGTTTATCATCATAATCTAAACTTTCTTTTAAAATTTCAAAAGAACTATCTATTTCATATATATTTTTCTTAATAAGAAGCCCTGATTCATTATATATAAATTCACTACCAGATTTAAAAGAATATCCATTTTCATTAATGGAATAAAAACATTCGTTTTTTAGATTTCCATTCTCATAGTAATTTCTATGTTCGCCTTTGAAATTTGTTTCTTCCATTTGATAGTCAAATTTTAAATTTCCATTTTCATAGTATGCTTTCCAACTATTTTTGGTTCTTATATAATTAATATGACCATTTGGAAATTTATATATTCTTAATCTATCTTTTGTTTTATAGAGTTCTTCAATAGATTCTAATTTGTTATTATTAAAGTTATTAACAACAATTTTATTTTCAAAAAAATTGCGTTCACGTATTAGTTTATTATTATAGTATTCTAATTCTTTCTCATATTTTCCATTATTAAAGATTTTACAAGACAAATAATTACCATTCTCTTCATAATATTTCCATTCTTTATCTTTCATAGAATTATTATTATATTCTCCTGATATAAATAATTTTCCATTTTCATAATATTTTTCATATTTTCCAATATAGAAATCATCTTCTAAATTGAAAATTTCTTGCACATTACCATTTGGATAATAAGTTTTCAAAATGCCAGTAAAACCTTTATCATTGTAAAATCCTTCTTTATAAGTATCATTAGTTTTCTTTAGATATTTACCTATATAAAAATTCATTCCATCTTTATAATTTACATTAAAATCTTCTATTAATTCTCCGTTAGAGTTATATGATGATTGTTTTTCTAAATTATTATTTTTATAAAGTGAAATTGTTTTTAAATTACCATCTTCATAAAATTCTTTCCATTCCCCTATTCTTTTATTGTTGTCATATTTTTGTAAATCTTCTAAATTACCATTCTCATAAAATATTTTTTGCTCTCCATCATATTCTCCATCTTTATAGTTCTCTATTTTTCTTATAGCTCCATTCTCATAAAATGTTTTTTGCTCTCCATTATATTCTCCATCTTTATAGTTCTCTATTTTTCTTATAACTCCATTCTTATAAAATGTTTTTTGCTCTCCATTTCTTTTTTCTTCCATTTTTCCTCCTGTAAATAAAAAAACCAAGATATATCAATAAGCTTATTAAATAAGTTTATTGATAATATCTTGGGGGATTTCCTTACAATTTTTATTATATTGTTTAATATTAAAATTATAAACTATATAATCTTTGGGGGATCTCCTTACAGATTATAATATATATTATATCATAATTTTTTATAAAAATAAATAAAAAGTGACAGAATGTCATTTTTTATTTTTAGTCCTCAAGTGGACTAAAAAAAGCTTTTTTCTCTCTTTTTCTTTATAATAGCTCCAATCATAAAATTTTAATATTTTAAATGTTTCATTTATATCAGGTTGTATGTACATCAGCATTTAATCATATTCTGAATTTTTTACAAGACCAATGCAAGTTTTTTTAAATTTATTCCATTCTTCCATAAATTTAAAAAAAGTCTTGTAAAAATTCTTTGCGAATATGATCTCTTAATGCTTGTCCATACTGAAAACCGATATAAAAAGAACATTAAAAAAAAATAAAAAATTAATAGATTGAAAGGAGCTATTATATTAGAGAAAAAAGCTAAAGACAAAAGATTTTTTTCTTTGTCCACCTGAAAATCAAATACTTTATAGGAGGTTTTAAAATGCAAAAAAATAAAATTTATACTATTCAGCCAATAAGTGTTGAAATAGAGGGTATTATTTTTTATCAAGATGAAAAAATTAAGGTTTTAGAAGTAAAAGTTGATAAAACTAAATTATTGAGAATAAACACAAGTGAAATTTTAGAAATGCCTACTATTGCTATAAAAACAATAATAGAATAAAAAATGGGGAATTTCCCCATTTTTTATTTTTAATTATTGTAACTTTTTCTAATCTCATCAGCAATTTTTTTAGCCTTATCGCTTACTTTAAACATATTTTTAGCTATTTCTTCATCTTTAATTTCTTCCCATCTTTTTAATTCATCTTCTGCCGATTTATTTCCTTTATCAGCTTCAAGTTGTAATTCTTTTTTTATTTTTTCATATTTTTCTTTCATTTTAGAATCAGAATTAAACATACCTTGTACAATTTTAATCTTTTCTTCTTTTGGAGTAATTTCAACTTTTTTTTCACAACCTATTAATCCAAGCATTAAAATACTAAATATAAATATTTTTCTTATCATTTGTACCAACTCCTTCAGTGTATATTATATCAATTATTAATTTTTATTACAAACTTTTTTATTACTTATAATTCTTTTAATTCATTTTGCTTTATTTTTTAATTTTTTATCTTTCGTTTGATCTATTTCTAGTTTGCGATCTTATTTCTCTTTTTTTATTTGATAGGTCATCTTTTAATAAAGTATTTTGAAATATTTTAATTCTTTTTAGTTCTTTTTCTTGAAGTTCTAAAGCCCATTTAGTGAAATTTTTTACATCTTCATTTGCCAAAAAATTTATATATTTACTTTTTTCAGCCTTAGGAATTATAATAGGAGCTAGGTTTTCTCTTAAACAAGAATCTATTATTAACAATCTACCTGTTCTTCCATTTCCATCTCCAAAAGGGTGTATTCTTTCAAATTTTATATGTTGATCTAAAATAATTTCAACTTTTTCTTCATCTGATTTAGCAATTTTCATTCTAAAATTATAATTATCACACCATTCTTGCATTACATATGGTACTTGATATGGCTTTGTAGTTTCAAATTCGGCTCCTAATATTATATTTTCTATTTTTTTATATTGCCCTGCATCATTTCTTAAATTTGTCATTATTATTTTATTATATTCTTTTATTAGTCCTGTATTAAGTTCTTGTGTACTAGAATTTAATAAAATAGGTAAAATCATTTTATAGTTTTTAATCTCATCATAATCTTTTTCAGACATTTCTCTAGGAATATAATTATTGATTAAAATTGATACTGTTTCAGCTAATGTAAGAGTATTTCCTTCAATAGCTGTAGAGTGATGTGCCATTCTAACTAACATATCCTTTATATAATCATCTGACATTTTATCTTTAATATTCATATTATCTCCTTTTTAACATTTATGTTCTTTTTAATATTATATAAATAAGAACGGCTATAACCTGTTCTTTTTTTTGCTTCTTCTAAAGAAATTTTTTTATTTATCCATAACTGGATATTATTTTCAATATCTTTAGTTAATATTTTTCTCCGAATAGAATTAGGAAATAAAATTTTTTTTATTTTAAAAATAGTACTTCTCTTTAGATTAGAAAGTTTTATACTTTCTTCTAAAGATATTTGAGAATTAGAAAATAATTCAATCGCTCTTCTTTGTTCTGATGTTAAATTATCTAAAGCATTTTTTCTTCCAACAGGACGACCTGTTTTTTTTGATAACATTCTTCCTTTATCATCACGAGGTAAACTAGCATAAGCTTCACTTTGTCTAGTGTTTCTTTTTTCATTTTCCTTTTCAGCAAAATAACCAAGAAGATGAAGAACAAGAGGTTGTAATAGTTCTCTTTCTAATTTACTCATTCCATAAGTATTTAGTAAAGGTTGTTCTAAAAATTCAAGAAACACACCTTTTTTGTTTAAATGTTCAAAATTATTTTTGATTTCATTATTATTTCTACCAAGTCTATCAAGTTCTTTTATTACAATTATATCTCCTATTACAACTTTAGCGAGAAGTTTTTCCCAAGCTGTTCTTCCTATAAAAGTAGTTCCTGTACTTTTATCTATAAAAATATTCTCTTTTAAAATTCCATTATTAATAAGAGCCACCAGTTGACGTGTTTCATCTTGTTGTCTTGTTGATACACGAATATAACCATATTTCATATTATTTACCTAACCAATATTATTCAATATTTTTTTTTGTTTCTCTAAACTAATTTTTTCTTTTCGTTCTAAAGGAATCTCACTTATTGTATTATAAATATTGTATATAAGTATTGTTATAATAACTATTAACAATTTAAAAAATGCTTCTCTTTCATAATTCCAATTATCAATCTTTTTTTCTAATTTTGTAAAAAAACTTTTTTTGCATTTCCAAAATTTCATTTTTTTATACCTCATAAAACTTTTTATTATATTATAACATTTTTATATAAAAAAATCTACTTTAAGTCTATAAAAGTAAAATTACATAAAATTATATTTACGGACTAAAAAAGACTAAAAAAATTAAGGTTTTTAGTGAAAATCTTCAAATCTATAAAAGTATACTTTTATGGATATTTGAATATTATATATCAAAAAATGTTTTAAGTTCATCAACTTTTTTAAATTCATATTTTTTATCAAAAAAATATTCTTCATCATTGTTTAGAACTAAATTATATTTTTTTTCTAAAAACTCTTGAACTTTAGAATGTAAATTAAAATATTGATTTTTTTTATCTCTTTCACTATTGAACTTGTAACAGTTCATAATATTCATATAAATTTCTGAAATTTCTTTAGAATTAATATACTCTTTTTGATTAATTATTTTTACTATCTCTGTTTTTATAATCTCACCAACCTCTAAAGTATTCCACTTTAATAATTTTTTAGAGATAATAATTTTATCATTTATTTTATAGACAAAAACTTCTCTATCATCTTGTGAGATTTCAAGTTCTTTTATCCAAGAAATTGGAATATTTAACCTTGTATTCCAACTTCCACTTCCTGATTTTATATAAGAAATTTTAAGCTTTCTTAATTCCATAGTTCTATTCCTCCTAATATGACGAGTTGTTATATTTTTTTGATGTGACAACCCGTTTTTTAAATTTATTATACTATGTTTTTGACGACACGTCAATATTAATATTAATTTTTTATTAAATTTTAAATATAGATCAATATTTGTTTTAAATTTGAAAGCTTTTAAAATCAATTTTAAAAAGGTATAAATTGATAAATCAATTTATTTTATTATTTTTAGTCCTCAAGTGGACTAAAAAAAGCTTTTTTCTCTCTTTTTCTTTATAATAGCTCCAATCATAAAATTTTAATATTTTAAATGTTCCATTTATATCAGGTTGTATGTACATCAGCATTTAATCATATTCTGAATTTTTTACAAGACCAATGCAAGTTTTTTTAAATTTATTCCATTCTTCCATAAATTTAAAAAAAGTCTTGTAAAAATTCTTTGCGAATATGATTTTTTAATGCTTGTCCATACTGAAAACCTGATATAAAAAAAAGAACATTAAAAACAAAATAAAAAATTAATAGATTGAAAGGAGCTATTATATTAGAGAAAAAAGCTAAAGACAAAAGATTTTTTTCTTTGTCCACCTGAAAATCAGATATTTGAAGAAGAAATAAAAGTTTGAAAATATAATAATTATGCTATAATTATTATATAAAAATAAATCTAGGGGGTCATAAATATGAAAAGAGTTGTAGGATATGTAATAAGTAATAGCAATAAATTTGGTGATTGGTCATATAATGGATATGCCATCTACTACATGGCTAAAGTGGTAGAAGAATATGACAACATGACTGGGGAGTGTAAAAAAAGATACTATGAAGCTCTAGATCCAAAATTTGCATACAGAGATAAAAAAATAGAAAGCTTTAGAAATTTTGATGTAGAAGAAATATAAAAAAAAAGAAAAGGAATAAAAAGGAGAAAAAATGGAAAACTGGATAGAATTAAGTAGCTATTTTAAATTAAATAAACAGGAAATAGAACCTCAAGAAAATGAAAAATTTTATTTAGCAAAATTTGATGATAAAGAAGTAGTAATACATATAAAAAATATGGTTATTACAAAAATTATTAATTTTGCTGAAGAAATAGCATGGGCAACAAAAAAAGAAGGAAATAGGAGAAATCATGGAAAAGAAATATAAAAATTTAGAGGATATAGCTATCCTCTTCAATCAGAAGGTTTGGAACAGCCTTCATAAGTTAATCATAGGGTATAGTATAATGTATAATGGAAATGATACAGATGGGTACGACGGAATTTGTATCATCAAAGATAAAATGTTTGCTCGATACCAAGACGGAGCAGACGGTATCAACGGACTATGTGCTTCTTGGAATGAAGAGGAGCAAGTATGGCTTGTAGGGATTCCACGAGGAATGTGGATTTCAAGGCTTGAAAGTTTTGGATATTTCCATAAATAAAAAATAGAAAGGAGGAGAAAGATTTGGTTTTTAGAATAATTGCAATTTTATTATTATTGTATTTAGTAATTAAAGTTTTAAATTATCCGAATTTAAACTCAGAAATAACTTTAAATTCAGATTTAAAAGCACCACCTATAATTACACCTTCATCATTTACTAAAGGTAAAATTATAGAAGAAAATATTTCAAATAATGTTTATCAAAAAAGTAAAATACTTAATAAGATAGAATTAAAAAATAAAAAAGATAAAATAATAATATTTATTCTTTTTATTTTTACTACTATTCTTGGAATAATAGGTTTAATATTTAAAATATAATTTGGAGGTAAAATGAAAGAACTTAATCAAAGAATTTGCTTAGAAAAGAAGTGGAGTAATAATTGTGTAAAAAATGGGATTCCACTTCCAAGAAAAGATGGGAGAGTTCTTTCTATATCTCCTACTGCATATTATTACTACACAGGAGTAAATGCAGACGGATATGATTCAATTAAATATAAAGAACTTTCAAAAAAAGTTCACAAAAATGAAAGAGGAGAAATAGAAAAAGAAGTTTTACTTTTAATAAGTAAAAACAGAAATTATTTGGGATATTATTTTTTTGAACTAAAAAATGAATTAATAAATTTATCTTATGATGAATTTAATAAAGTTATAAAATACTCTATTAAAAAAGATAAATATAATAGAGTGCAAAGACTTTTAAGAAAATGGGAGCAATTATCCCATAAATATCATTATAAAATTACAGGTGGGATTAGGAGAATAAACGATAGATTACAAAATAATTAGTGATACTTAGTACTAATCGTATTAATAATTTTAAAGAGGAATGATTATTAATGTTATTAGAACAAATGCTAAGTATATACATACCTTTATTTAATAAAGAGAAAATATAATATCTATTTTGGGGTTAGGATATAGATATTATAGATAAATTATGAATCCTAACAAATTATAATAAGTGGGATTTAATTCCCACTTATATAAAGGAGATTTGAAATGGAAAATTTAACAAAACTAAATATAATATTAAACAACTACATTGGAATGGAACAAGAAGATGTAGAAGAATTTTTAGAAGAAAAATTAGAGAATATTAATAATATAATTGATATTTCAGTAAAAGAAAGAGTTTTTGTATTAACTAATTTTCAAATTAGACTTGAATATGAAAACTTAGATCCATTAGATGATTACAATAATCATCTAATTTTAAAAAAATTTGAAATAGAAGATATATAAGAAAGAGGAAGAAAAAGAAAGAAAAGTTAACATTTTTAGAAAAATTAAAAGAAATGAAAGAGTAATACTAATTGTATTACTCTTTCACTTAAAGGAGAAGGAATAAATGAAAAGATTATTGTGGTTAATTTGTATTATTTTAAATATATTTAACAAAATATTTCTTATAGTAGGAATATTAATAGGAATGATATTTGCTATTTTAGGTACTATTTCTTTATTTATTTTTTTTATTGGATTATTTATAAAGATACCAAACAATAATAAATTTATATATATTTCTTTAATTTGTTTTTCTATAAAAATTATTACTATATTTATTTATTCAATTATTCAAATATATATAATAGACAGACTATACAATTACTCAAAAACTAAAAAAATTTCTTATTAAAAGTACTTATTTTTTATAATATAATTATCGGACATTTATTAAAATTATAAAAAAAAGAGTATAAATACTCTCTTTTTATGCTTTTTTAGAAACAATATTTAAAACTTAAACCTATATTGTTATTTATTAATTCATATTTTGGTGTTATTTCTAAATTTTTATATTTTATTTTTGTTTTAATATTTAAATTTATCTTATCTTCATCTAAATGTGTGTATATTTTTTTATCTCTATCTTTATATCCAAAAACATAATTACCATCTAAAATTATATTCAACTCAATATCATTATTAATCCATATATTTTGATTCAATCCAAGATTTAATTTATTTGAAATGATAGATGTTTCATACCCAATTTGACTTGATAAATCTGTTGTTAATGGAATATTCATATTATAATATAATAAGCCTATAAACATATCATTTACCTTGTATTCTTTTATTGAATCACTATTTAAATATCCTAATTTTACTCCATAACTATATTCTGTTTCATCAGCTACTGAACGAGAATTATAGTTTAAATCTACTCCACTATATAAATCTTTAGATTTTGTTTTTATTTTTGAATCCATATATCCAATAGTGAAATTTAAATTCCAATTATCAGTTAAACCATATTGAGTTCCAATACTTATACCTTTATTTTTCATTTTTTTATTATCTTTTTCATATTCATTTGAATAATTAAATAAACTCAAAGCAAGAGAATATTCATCTTGATAAACACTTTTTTTAATTTTTGAATTATCTAAAAATATATCAGCTACCCTATTTTGATAATAATTTTTATTATTTTCTAAGCTTTTTCTATCAAAAATTTTTTCTTGATAAGTTAATGATATATCTAAAATATCTTTTAAACTAAATTGATCTTTAGCTATTACAATATTATCTTTTGTATATATTGGTATCTTAGGTTCTTCAGTTGATTGTATTGAATCTAATAATTCTTCAGCAATAATAATATCTGATATTGGTACTCTTTCATATTTATCATTTCCTATTGGAACTAGCACTGTATCTTCAGCTATTAATAGTGAATTTACTGCTAATAAAAAATACATAATTTTTTTTATCATTATTTTCTTCCTCCTAAATTTATTAAAATTTTATTAGATTTAATTTTATCAATATCTAGTTCTACTTTTTTATGGGAAAAAAAATAAATTATTATTTTCCCATTATTCTTTATTCCTTTAAACAATTTTTTAGAAATAAAGATTTTTTTTACATCAGATAATTTAGGATCATCAAATATAATCCTAAAAGCATAGTTTTGAAAAAGATTAGCTACAAATTGTTTTTTCTTCTCTTTTGTTTTCATATATCCCCCATTTACTTTTGTTTCACTTTAAAAAGAAATTGCGAGTCTTTAATTATACCAAGGTAACATGAATCAAAAGAATTAGAACTATCTCCTATTAAAAAATATTCTCCTTCTTTTAATTGAAATTTACCTTTTTTTAAAGGTAAATTTTTACCCATTATATCTTTATCTTTTAATTTTTTGATAATTTTTCCATTTATTTTTAAAAAATTATCAACTTCAACAATATCTCCTTCTTTTGCTGAAATTTTTTTCATTAAAGCTTTTGTCCTTTTTGAAATATATCCTCTTTCAATTAAAAAAGCCTTATCAGATAAGGAGATATTAAAAACTATAATATCTCCTACTTTTATGTCATTTTGATTAGAAATTTTTTCAATTTTATAAAATCCTATTGGAATAGATGGAGTCATATTATATATATAATTGTCTTTTAAATAATAAAAAACAACAAATAATATAGAAAAAATTGCTATCATTTTATAAAAATGTTCTTTATTATTTTTTTTATACATTTTTATATTCCCTCCAATTTTTATTAAATTCATCTAAATCTTTTGCTTCTTTATATAACTTTTCACATACTTTTTGATCTGAAGGACTTGATGAACCTACATAAGCCAATTCTAATTTAGACAAATCTAGATTTATCATTTTCCCACCTTCAGATTTTAAATAATAATCTCTCTTAGCTTGTGCTGTTCTTATCATTTCTATTTCTACATCATTTAGTCCAAAACTAAAATAATCTTGTTCTGTATCTGACCCTGGAATTAAATCAGGATTCGTTAAATAAATTTTTGTTGGACAACTTTCCAACAATGCTGATTTAATTTCACTCTTTGCTACATCAGATAAAGATTGAGTAGCCATGATTACAGCTACATGTTTTTTTCTTAATGTCTTTAGCCAATTTTTTATTTTTAATCTAAATTTTGGAGTTCCTAACATTCTCCAAAATTCATCTAAAAATATAAAAGTTGGAATTACTTTTCCATCTTTAGAAGATAACAGTTCTGTTTCAACCCGATGGAATAAGTAATCTAAAAATATATCTAATATTTTTGAATCAAAGATTTTTTCAAGTTCAAATACTTGGAATAAATTTTCATCATTTATATCATCTTTATTATTGTCAAAATATTCTCCATATATACCAATTTTTTCTTGTTTAGTATAAATCATTAATATATTTCTAATTTCTATTTTTTGAACTAATAGAGCAAAAACACTCATAGTCCTATTTTCAGGAGTATTTTTTGACAAATTATGTAAAGCTTCTGCTATTAATGTTTTGTCATTAGCTGTATAATCATACTTTTCTTTTTCTAGTATAGATAGTACCCATTCTAATGCCCATTCCATCTCTGATTGCTTGTCAATATACCTAAAAGGTTGAAAATTTATTTTATCATTTCCTATATCATTAAATTTTCCACCAATAGCACGAGTTAATACTCTTGATGAACCTCCATTGTCAAAGAAAACAACTCTAGCTCCATATTTTTGACTTTGATAAGCTAAAGTATTTAATAATACAGATTTACCACCTCCAGTTTGACCTAATACAAGTGTATGTCCTACATCACCAATATGTAAATTTAATTTAAAAGAAGAATTTTCTCCTGATTGACAATAAATTAATGCTTCACTAGGATAGTTATTTTGTTTAAAAAATTTGTTAGTAGAACTTCCTCCCCAATCCATATTTATTGGAATTAGAGAGGCTAGATTATATGTTGTCATTAATGGTTTTCTTAAACCATTAATGCAATCTCCAGCCATTGTACCAAAAAAAGTTTCCAAACAATTTACAGTTTCGTTTACTGATACAAAACCTAATAGATCTATTTCTTCCATTATTTTTTCTATATTTTCTTTTAATTTTTCTTTATTCTCATCTAATAATACAACATTAAAAGAATAATAGCCTGATTTAAGACTTCGTTTTCTTAAATCATTTGATAGCCCTCTTGCTTCTTCTTTCATTGCTAAAGCATATTCAGATTCTCCAATTACTTCTTCTTTCATTGCTTCTTCTTTCATACTTGCAATAAAAGATTTTCTTTCATTGTTATATGCTTTTTCATAATCTTCTGATATTTTTATTCCTTCTTTGTCTGAAATATATATAAATCTATGATTTATTCTATATTCTATTCCTAATCTTGAAAGTTCATCAAATAAACCACAAGGGTGTTCTGCTATATGTGATAAAATCCCTATTACAGCTAAATATTTATTACCTATTTTAACTGGCTCATTATTAGGAATAATATCTACATCAGAAATATAGTAATCTAATAATTTCCCTGGAATATACTTTAATTTCTTGTCATTTCCTGTAATACAACTATGTAAAAATGTTACTGTTTCATCAGGAGTTAATTCTTCCAAAGAAATAAAATGCTCCTTTAGTAAGTTTATTACTATATTTAATTCAGAGAAATATTTCTCTAAAATTCCTTCTAATTGATCTTTATTTTCTATATTTTTATAAAATAAGTTTTCTAGCTTATTCTCTTTATCTTTAGGAGGAAAATAAGTTAAAGAGATATAATTTTCACTTTCATAATAATTTCCTCCTAAATATTTTTCTTTTCTACTCTTATCTAATTCATTTAAAATTTTATTTTTAAATTTTGAATTAGGATATTTATTGCTAACTTTTCTAATTGAATCAACTTGAACAACCCATTTTTCATCAAGTCTTTTTAAAATGTTATTAATATGATCTCTGTATCTAAATAAAAAATAATTACTAAGATGTTCCATATCATCACATTTGTATTTAAATATTTTAGTTATACTTCCATTTTTATTTGTGATTATTCCATCTTTATTTAGAATTATCCATGGTAAATAATCCACTGTTCTATTTTTATTTTTTGGATCATATTCTGTTTCTAATTTAAATAGAAAAACTATGAATACAACAAATAATATCATATATATATATATCATTTTATTCTCCTTTTTTCTTTTTTTCTCTATACTCTTTCCATTTCTTATAGTAAATAGTTAATAATATTACTAAAAATATTGGATTTACTATATATTTAATTATTTTAAAATATTTTTTTAATTTTTCTATAGTATTTTCTTTGGTAATTTCTTTTTTTTCTAAAATATTTTTTGTTGAACTTTGTACTCTATTATTAAGTTTTTCTATATTTTTAATTATATTTTGCTCTAACTCTTTTTTTTGTTTTATTATTTTTTCTATATTTACTTCTTCTTCTATTGATTTAGTATCTGTACTTATTGTATCTGCATTTATTAATGAAAAAGATAGAAAAAATATATACAATAATTTCTTCATCTTTCCCTCCTTCAATAAGAAATGTATCTTTTTCTATTTTTAGTTAATAATCCTGTACAATAGAAATAATCCTTTTCATTTAATTTTCTTAAAAAAATATATAAAAGAATTATTAAAATACAAACTACTAAATTTTTAAATAAAAATAAACAAGCCATTCCTGTTCCTAATAATAGATAAAATGTATTTTTAGGTAATCCTGCTATTAACAAAGGTTTAGTAAAAACTATTAGACAAGGAATAGCTGTTTCACTTCTATCTACTTTTACCCTTTTTCTTGCCAAAGTAATTTCCTCCTTTAAAATAAATTAAAAATTTTATTTTTTAAAGAATCAAAATCTTCTTCTTTTTTTCTATAAAAAAGTATATTATCTTCTTTTGAAAAATGTATAATAATTTCATTTTCCTCTATTACTATATTAGTAATATTGGTAGAATTTATTTTATAATATTTATTATCATAAAATATTGTATTTTCACTCAAATATATTTCTTCTTGAGTTGAATTGTTTTTTAAATTTTCTTTACTATATACATTTTCTAAAATATATCTATTCTTTTCTCTATCATATCCTTTGCAAATATCTATACTTGCTAAATATCTTTTATAATTTTTCATTTTTACTGTTATTAATACATCTATTGTCATTCCTATTTCTTCACTTAAAGGTTTGCCAAAAACAGAGTTTATATACATTTCAAGCTTTTTTAATCCTCCTATTCCATCATTTGCATGAATAGTGGATATTCCCCCTTGATGTCCTGAATTTAATCCGTTTATAAACTCATATGCACTTTCACCCTCTCTAATTTCTCCAAATACTATTCTTTCAGGACTTGCTCTCATACAGTATTTTAAAGCTTCTAATGAAGAAAAAATTTTAGGAATAATCTGTATTCTGTTAACGTTTTCTGAAAACAACTGTAATTCAGGTACTTCTTCTATTGCTACTATTCTTTCATTATCTCTCTCCATTAAATTGATAATAGAATTAGTTAAAGTTGTTTTTCCTGTGTCGGTTCCTCCAATAACCAATATGTTTTTATGCTCTTTAACAACTTTTTTAAAAAATTCTAATATTTTTTCATTTATGAAACCTTTTTCTAAATAATCTTCAACTGTTATTAAAATACTAGATTGCTTTCTTATATTTATTGTTGGATTCTCAACTACTGGAGGGATTAAACCCTCTATTCTTACTTTTTGTCCAGTATTTAATATCATTTTTGTTGATATTTTTGGACTATCTGCTGTTATTACTTTATCATCTAAAGAAGATAAAATTTTCAGCATATTTATTAAATCATCATTACTACTTTCATTTTTTTTTAATACAAATCCTTGTCCAAATACTTTGACAAAAATTTTTTTATTTGTATTTATCATTATTTCTGTAACATCATTTCTATTATATAAATCATCATAAATATCCAAAGATTTTAAATATGTTTTTATTTGTGATTCTGCTATTTCAAATAAATAATTACTCATTTTCATTTACTTCCATTTGTTGATTTTGATTTTTTCTAACTCTTTTATCTGAAATTCTTGTAATTACATTTTTATAATTTTTAAAAACATACTCTTCTTCTTTGATATTTTCTAGTTTATACTCTAAATTTTCATCTTGTAAAATTTGAATTAAATAAGCTGAAATTTTTTCATCTAAGTTTGAATTATCTGTAAATTCACTATACTTTTTCATATACATTTCTTTTAAAATTTCCATTATTGGTTTTAATATATTTTTTGCCCAATAATTTTTATTATTTTCTTTCTTTTCTTTAACTTTATTTTCGTATAAAGTAACTTCCATTTTTAAGAGAAATAATTTTTCTTCATCAGTTAAATATTTTTTATTTCTCTCTTTAAGATCTTCATATTTTTCTATTTCACTCATATTTGTAAAATATTTTTCTTTCTCTTTTGCTGTCATTTTAAAATATTGTATATCCGTCATTCATTTATTCTCCTTTATTTTCTGTTTCAGGTTTTGATTCTTCTTTTGGTTCTGTATTATTAGGTTTTTTCCCAAAAGTGTTTTTAAATCCTCTTAAACCTCCTCCTATTGCTCCTCCTACTCCATATGCACCAACATGATTACTCTTTAAATCACGACCCTCTTGCATTCCAGCTTTAATTCCTCCAACTGCTCCCATAATACCACCAGAATTATTTTCAGTACTAGCTTTAGCTCCTTGTTTAATTCCTTGATAAACTCCATGAGCTGTTCCAATTCCTGAAAATCCTCCCATCACTCCTTTTACTAATGATCCAGTACTTTGTCTTAATTTTCCTATTGCTTCTGCTGAATCTCCAAAAGATGTTGCTCCTGATATTAGAGCTTGAGCTATACTATGCCCTTGCATTGACATGATTCCTAAACAAGCCATTGCAACAAGCCAATAAAAGATATTTTCTAATATTTGTGTTCCTTCCATTCCATCTACTACAGGAATACCTTTACTTAAAAATTTAGTAAAGTAGAACATTAAGAATCTAATTGTTAAAATTTTCATATTTAAATTAATAACCATTCCTAATACTTTATCTCCAACAAATGCCATTTTTTTAAACATCATAAATGGTATTAACACTATAACTAAAGATGTTAAAACCATATATTCAATAACAACCATGCCAACAGTGAAAGTTATTTGTGCAAACACAAATAATCCAAAGACAACTCCCACTAATACCAACCATGTTGATGGTTGACCTAACTTAGCATAACTTGCCATTTGAAAAATAGAAGTAGTCGCTAATGCTAACACTTTAGTTGGCATTTCAACTAAATCGGGAACTATTCCATTCCCTATAGCAACTTTACAAAAGTATGTAAACATACTTTTAATTAAATCTAGTAAATCTTGATAAAAATAAATAATAGCATATAAATATGCCCAAGTACTTATTTTACTTTTAAAAATGATAAGAGGATTACTCCCAGCTTCAGAGTGTAGCATTCCTGATAGCAATTCAAATCCAAAAAACCATGCTAACAATTGCATAGCAACTGGTTTTAAATAAACTATTGTCATTGATAAATCACTTTCTAATGACTTTAAAATTTCTGTCAATAATTCCATACATTCTCCTTATTTTTTTATGAAAAAAAGGACTAAAAAGTCCTTTTTTACATTCTTCCAGTTTTTCTAATTTCTTCAGCTATTTTATTAGCTTTATCACTTACTTGAAGAATTCTTTTTGCCATTTCCTCTTCCAATTCTTCTTCTGTTATTTTATCTGCTTCATTTTGTGATAAAGCTAATAACTGCTTAGCCTGTAAATCAAGACTTCTTGAAATTTTATTATTAAGCTGATCAATTCCTTTTTTAGTAGCCATTGCTGATTGCAATTGACCTTTAGCTCCATCTGTTGAACTTACAAATGAAGCTGTGGAATTTCTATCATTTTCAATTTGTTCAAGTATCGTTGTTGCTGTTTTTAAGTTATCTTTTAAATTGTATCTCCTATTTTTTGATACTTTATATATTTCATTTGCCAATTCCTTTGAATTTAAATTTTTCAATCTATCTGTTGGCAAATAAAATTCATCAAATTCTTCAGATATTTTTTTTGAATTTCTAAGAACTGCCTGACTATTTTTATTTATTGCATTTAAATCATCTATTGCTTTAAATAAAATTTGATTTTCTTCTCCTAATAAGACTCCTGCCCAACTTTCTAAATTGGTAGCATTATCTTTTAGATTTTGTATATCATACGTTGCTTGACGAGCTGTGTCTGTTGCTGTTTTAACTTGTTCAATCTTTTGTAACAAGTTCACTTGATATTGTTGCATATTAGATTGATAATTGTTAGGATCAAATACTATTACTGCTGAATAGGCTTGAGATAATAAAATTAAAAACATAAAAACAATTTTCTTCATTTCTTCCCTCCTAAACTTTTCTTAATATTTTTAAATCTATTAATTTTTTAAAATTTTTTTTTACAAAATAGTCATCAATATAAATTTTGGACGTTATAATATATAATCCATCATTATTATAATTTTTTTCCTCTTTTTCTATTTTTATAATACTTGGAAAAAAATTCCTATCTTTTTCAATTATCAATTGATAATCAAATTTTTGATAATCAAATGTATATTCTTGATTATCTATAGAAAATATGTTTTTAGCCATTTATTTCTCCCATTACCATTTATATGGTTTTAAAATTAGGTCTTTTCCAACCCAAAGACCAACTGTGAAACCATTTCTAACAGTTAATGTTGGTTGTACATTCAGAACCTTTTGAGCATACATATTTCCAACATTAATTGCTTGAGTACCTCCTCCATTAATTGCATCATTTTTCCAGTTATCATCTTCATTATCTTCCTTAACTGCTCCAGATCCAACTCCTAAAATTGCTGACATAATAACAGAAGTAAATACTTTATCTAATTTAGTATCTACTTTATCCTTAACCCCAGTTGCTCCCATTAAATCAACCATAATCATATTATCAATATCTATTGATTCTTGATTAGGAAGAGTTATTCTATTAAAAACTGCTTGTACTCTCTCTTGTCCAAAACTAACATCAGATGAATATCTACCAATTACTCTACTTCCTGCTGGTATTAATAATACATTTCCTTTAGCACTATCATAAATATCAGTTTTAACAACTCCTGTAATTCCACCTCTTAAATCTGAGTTAATTGCTGTTTCTAAAGTTATTGGTAATATTGTTCCTGCTTTGACCTCGTAATTTCCAACAGCCTTCTCTAACCTTTTATTCAGTACAAACCCATCAGATGAAAAATCTTCTGATAAGAATTCTCTTTTTTTCTTCTGCAAATTCTCATCAGGTTCAGGAAAGGGGGGTATTGGAGGAATTGTTAAATTTTCAAATTGATTTGATTCATCTTTTTTTGAAGGAAGATTATTAGAATTACTATTAGTAATTAAATATAGTTGTACTTCTCTTCTTTGCCTTTCAAGTTGCATTTTTTCCCTAGCTAATTCTAGTTGCATTTTTTCATATTCTAATTCTTTTTGTAGTCTTAATTTTTCTAATTCAGAATCTTTATCATTAGAATATGTTTCTGATGTAAGGGGATTCGTTTCTAAAGCTTGTTGTATCGCCTCTTGTTGTCTATTGACGATATTATCGCTTTCCTCTATATTCCTTGCCGTGTTATATTCTTTTTTTACTTCAGCTTCTGCTGATTTATTTCCTGAAAAACTAACAAAGGATAGAAATATAACTGTTACTATTCCAATAATAAACAATAAGATTTTTTTAAAATCTAATTGCTTACCTTCTTCTTTAGGAAGATTTAGCAAACTTTTCTTAGCCATTTTCCCTCCTTATCTATTTTTATTTCTTATAACAATCTTTTCTCTATGAAGTTGAAGATAAGCTTCTTTAAAAACTTTATTAATTTCCATAACTTTTTGACCATACTGATTTTGAGAAATTACTGGAATAAGAATTTGGTATTCATTCTTCCCAATTTTTTCATAAATAGTAGGCATATCTTTGTTTTCAACAGATAAAAATATATATGTTTTAGTTCCATCATCTATAATATTAGTAGGTGTCCAATCATATCTTTTTTTCCAACTATAATTATTATTGATATTTTTTATATCAGAAATATTTAATTTTATTCTCTTAGCTTCTTCTTCTTTTTGATTAGCAAGATAATTTTGAATAAACATTTTTTGTTCCTCAGGGTATAAAAATTCTATAACTGGATTATATAACCCTGATTCTATTTTAAGATTAAAATAATAATCTCTTTTGTTTGTAGTAACAAATAAAGTTGAAGGAGAAGTTTCTTCAATTGGTTTCAAATAAATTTTATTTTCATTTATCAGACCACTCCAATTTAATGGATCAGATAATGTTAAGTTTTTTACTATCTCATTTTTTGAAAAAACTAATGCTGTTCCTTGAAGAGGTTTCCCATAAACTTCATAAATTTTATTATCTTTATAGACAACTTTTTCATATTGACTTTTTCTTGCTTCATCTTTTAGAGTAACAATATTCTTTTGACTAGCTATTGATAAAACATTTAAAGATAGCATTAAACAAATTATTGTTTTTTTTATCATTTTTCCTCCTTATTTTTTATTACAATTTTTCTTCCTTTTGTGAAATATCTGTTATTACTATTCCTAATGGATTAGAATATAACATTCTTTCATTTTTTACTTCTTGGATCTCAACAGTAAAGTTTCCATTAAAGTTCTTCTCATCTATAAGATTTCCTTCTTTATCGTATGTAAATTGTTTCCATCTTATTTGATATATATTTTTTATATCAGGTAATTTTGTACCTGTATTAAAAACTATATCTATTGTTTTACCATCTTTAGCTTTTTGGACATATTTTTCAACTTTTAAATAATTGTCCATTTTGTTACTAGCATTACGAGAAAGGAAAGGTAATGCTTTTTTATAACTTTTTTCATAAACTCTTTGAGATCTCGGAAGAGTTTTTGTGTTATAAATAACTTCATTAATAAAATAAATAATTTCATTATCTGAAATATTTATTTTATTATTAGAAATTGAATTAACATTACCCAATACTTTTGTGTTTATTCCATCTTTTTCTATAATATATGTCTGAATTTTATTAGTTTCAGACGATTTAACGAGCATAATAGATAAAATTACAATTGCAACTGATAAAATTATTGACATCTTTTTCCAGTTTTCTTTTGCTGTAGCAATATTGGAATAGATATTTTCGTCTACATTATTATTTTTTTTTATTAATTTACTTTTTTTTCCTTTCCAATTCATACATTCTCCTTATTGGCATTAAGCTAAGCAAAAATAGCTCCTGCCATCAGACCAAATTGATCTGCAAACCATTGTATATTTCCAGTTACTATTCCTACACCTACAAACCAAGCACATTTTTTGACTGCTTCTCTTTGCCCTTCACTCATAAAATAAATTCCTCCAAAGAAACTTAATATGGCGATCGCCGAACCAACTACTTGCATTATTTTTATTGCAAGTTCAAGCTTGTCATAAAACGGTAAACCATTTGCTGACATTGATACTTGTGATAAAATACACATTACCATAACTACTGATAATGTTTTTCCATTCTTAACTAACATATTAGTTAAGCTTTTAGTTTTTAAAGTTTCTCTTATAGAAAACTTTTTTTGTAAATTATAATTTTTAAAATTCATAACTTACTCCTCCTATTTAATATTTTTTACAAATAAAAAGTCACATTATTAAAAAAGTAGATTTTTTTATTTGTAATCTACCAAATTATAACACAATTTATTCACAAATTCAATACTTACAGAACACAGTTTTTTTTATAAGACTTGTAGCTATCAAAAATCTATGGTATAATAAGACCAAAATAAAAACTCAAGGAGTTCACGATTAGGAGTTTTGATTTTACTTCGTAAAACCAAAACTTCGTGAGAACAAAATTATTTGTTCTAACTCTTGCGAGTGGGTAAAGGAGGTGCAAAAATTGGCAATTTATAATCTTCATGTTAGTCCTTCACGTGGTAGAAGTGTACTGGAAAAATTTAATTATATAAATAGAGAAGAAAAATATTCTTATTTACAGAATGATAAATATGATGATTTTATTTATTCAGAAAATATCAATATGCCATCTTTTGCAACTGATAACCCTAAAAAATTTTGGGAGAGTGTAGAACTTTATGAAAGAAGTAATGCAAATCATTTCAGAGAAATAGAATTTACAATACCTTATGAATTAAATGAGGAAGAAAGAATAGAGGTAGCTACAGAATTTGCCAAAAAAATTTTTAAAGATGAATATGTGTATTCTTTAGCTATTCATAATAAAAAAAGTTCTATTGAAAATATAGATAATATTCACTGTCATATCATCTTTTCTGAAAGAAAGCTTGATGGTATAGATAGAAATGAAGAACAATTTTTTAAAAATTTTAAATCTAAGACACCTTCTTTAGGAGGTTGTCAAAAAATTGATTGGAGTAGGAAATCAATTTTATATGGTATTAGAAAAGAATGGGAAACAACAGCTAATGAATATTTAACTAAGTATAATACTAATATTTCATCACTTTCTTTAGAGAAACAAAGACTAAATGCTTTATTAGAAGAAAACTATCTTAAAGCTGAAATGCTTGATAGAGAAGGTATTAATATTGATTTGCAAACATATAAATATTCTAATAACTCAGAATACAGAGAAACAGCTATTAAGTATTTTGAAGAGTGTAAAAGAATAAAAGAGTACAAAGAAAAACTATATAATCTTAGATGTCAAAACTTTGAAGAAGAAAATAATAAAGCTAAAGAGAGATTTTTAAAAGGGGAAGTAGAAGAGATCAACTTCTCTAATTTTGATATGGAGAATAAAGAAGAATTTAATCAAAATATACTTCAAGAAACACAAAAAATTGTTAATAACATAATTAATAATAATATTTCTATTCTCGAAAATGAAAATGAAATAGAAAAATTAAAAAATATATCTGAAATTGAATTGGAAGAAAATGCTTTGAATATTTTAACTAATAATGAATATTCAGAAAAAACAGAAAGACTTAATAAATTGCAATATTTATATAATAAAACTCCAATTAAAGAAAATTTTATTTATAAAAAAGAATTACATGATTTAAACGATTATTTTCTACAATTATCTAAAGATAAAGAATTACAAGTAAAAATTATTTCATTAAAACACGAACTATCAAATACTAATAATGAAAAAATTAAGATTTTAAAAGAAAATAATAAAAGTTTACAAACTAACTTTCACCTAGAAAATACAATTGAAACAAATAAAGTATTAGTTCAAACTGAAAATAAATTAATAACATTACATATCGAATTAGAAGAAATTAAAAATAAAATTTATGTATTTAAACAAGATCAATTAAATAAAAAAAATATTTTATTTGATATTTATAAAAATATGAATAAAGAATATTTAATTGATAAATATACTGAATTAGATTTATTAAAAGAAAATTTAAGTAATGCCAAAGATGAAGAAGAGAAACGAAATCTCTCTAATAAAATTAATTTAATAGAAGGTTCACTTATAAAATTTAATCTAATAAATAACATAGATATAAAATTGGAATCTATCTTAGAAGAGAGAAATAACTCTTTAAATAAAATGATAATTAAACAAACTAAGCTTGAAAATGAATTTAAAGTAGTGACAAATCTTATTGATAAGTATTCAAAACATAAATCCAATAACATTGAACAAATTTTAGAAAATTATAACTTTGAAAACATTTTTAAAACATCATTAGATATTGAAATACTAATAAATAGAAAAGAATCTAGAATTAAACAACTTCAGCTTCTTACAGATAATGATATTAGAAATAAAGCTTTAAATATTTTAACTAAAAATCAATTTAATAAAAACTTAAAAGAGTTAAATACTTTAAATGAACTTTATGAAAAAACTCCAATTAAAGAAAATTTTGCTTTTAAATATAAAAAAGAGCAACTAGAAGAATACTTTCAAAAGCTAGATCAAAATGAATATTTTCAAGATAAGCTAAAAAAAATACAAAGTAATATAAAAAATAAATATCAACTAGAAAAAGATCAATTAGGCGAAGAATTAAAAGATTTAAGACAAAGCCAATACAAAAATATCTATAAAGAAATTAGTGATGAATCAACAGTACTAACTAAAATTATTCAAAGAGAAACATTTAATTCTTTAAGTGATTTATATGAAAAAGCTAAAAAGACAGATCAAAGAGTTAAAGACTATAAAAATAAATTAAATGAAACAGATATTCTATTTGGTATTTATAGAGAAAATAATAGAGAAGATATTATAGAGAAGTATAATGAACTTGATAATTGGAAAAAAGAACTTGCTACTATAACAGAAGAAAATAAAAAAGAAGAACTTTCTAAAAAAATTAATGCTCGTGAAGGTTCTTTACTAAAGTTCAATATAAAAAATAATATAACTGAAAGAGTTGAAGAGGAATTGCAACAAAGAAAAAAAATATTCAAGTCATTAAGACAAGAACAAGATGATATTAAAGGTCAAATAGCTTATTTAAAAGATCTTAATAAAATATTAAGTGAAAAACTTCATAATATTTACAATATAGAAATGAAGAGTATGGAAATTAAATATAATACAATTAAAAAACAAGATTCATCTAATGAAGTTTCATCTACAAAAAAATTATATAATAAACTACTTCATAATATTAATATAGAAGATTTAGAGTCAACTCATAAAATTAATTTAGAAAATTTAAAATTTGAAATTAATTTAACTGAACCTGACAAAGTAGAATTAAGAAAATTATTAATAGAAAAAATAAATACTATAGTAGATGAAAATAAATTATTAGAAATAGATACTAATATAAATATCTTAAAAGATGATAAAACTTTAGAAAAATATATTTTAGATAAAAAAACTAATAATGAATATTCTAAAGAACTTAATAGAATAAAATTCTATGAAGAACAAATTAATAAAAATATAGATGTAGAATTTTATAAGAGTAGCATACTTGAAACAAAAAATAGAATTAAAAAAATTATTATGAATAATCCTATAGATATTAATGAAAAAAATAAAATTAAAGCTAATATTCGTTCTAAAGCTATATCGAATATAACTAAACTTCATATGAATAAAAAACAAATTAGATTATTATATTCTTCTTTGAAAAAAATAACTATAAATACTAATAAAAATAACGTGACAGATCTAATAAGTTCAGCATTTAATAAAATTCATAAAATTGTTAATAATAATAGTATTCCTCAAAATTATAACTATGATAAAAAAATTTATGTATTAGGAGAGGATAAAATTATTATTGAAGATGATGATACTGTTGAAAAAGAAAGAAGGAAAGTTTTATGTCAAAATCAAAATTCTTATTCAAGATGAACTTAAAAGAAAGAAAAAGACACCAAAAAATAAAAAAAAAATACCAACAAGAAAAAAGAAAAATTAGGAAAAAAAAATTAATACAACTTGGAACTTTATTTGCAATTTGTAACTTACTTGAAGAAAAACAAGAAACAATTCTTGGTTTTCTTCAAGATTATCAAAACAAAGAAGAATACACTAAATTAGGTGAACAAATATTAAAAAATAAGCCTGTTTATTCATTACCTGATGATTTTTTAGAAAGAAAAAAATATTTTTATAAAATTATTAGGAAATCAGCCTTATTAGAAAAATTAAAATTACATTTAGAGAATCCTAATACTATACTTGGATATTTATCCAAGTATAAATTTTTAACAAAAGACAATATTGATAGTTATACATTAACAGGTCAACAAATATTTAAAAAAAATTATCTAACTGATCTAGAAAAAATTGAAGTATTAAGATTATTTATGAATAATAATTTAGATTTTAGAAAATATCTGAAAGAAAAATATAATACAAATATAGAAAATTTGAATTATATTATATATTTACAAATAAAAAAAGAATTAGGTTAACTCTAATTCTTTTTTTATTTCTTAATAATTTATTTTTTGATAAATTTTTTCAAGAGTTTCTATTGAGATTTTTTCATTTTCTTTTAAATTTACTTCTTGAAAATTATCTTCTTCAATATACTCTAATGTATACATAGGATTTACTTGACCTAGCATTTTCATTACTATTAAAATATTACCTGTTTCTCTATATACTTCCTTTCCCCATTTTTTCCTTAAAGAATTTGTATTAAAAGGGTACTTTATTTCTAAATCTTTTTGAATCTTTTTAAAATATTTATAAACTCCTTTATATGAAATTGCTTCTTCACCTAATTTAATATAGGATTTAAATAAATATCCAGTATCATATTTTATATAATTTTTACTTTTATAATACTCTTTTAGTATTCTAGCTGTAATTAGACAAGATTTATTTAAAGTTTTATCTGTTTTTAAATCCTCAAATTTTATTTCTAGTACTTCTTTAATACTTTTTCCAGTATTTAATAAAAATTTAACAATCCCTAAAATAACAATTAAATTATTTATATATAGGTAGTCAAATATTCTTATTATATCTTCATCACTGACAACAGACATTTTACATTTAGCTCCTACTTTTTTCTTAGCTTTTGTTTTCATCAACTTTTCCCTCCTTTTACTATCTATTATTCTATATCTTTTATTAGATAAAATCAAGAAAGAATTTGACAAACAATTTTTTTTGTATTATAATTCTAGTGCCAGTAATAAGTTAATATTTTAATTTATAAAAAAAACAGATATTTAATATCTGTTTTTTTTTATTATTTTATAACTTCTGCTTCTTCTATATTTTTTTCCTCTTGTATGCTTTCACTTATTAGTAATTGAATCTTGTCTAAATATTCAATTATTTGTTTTTGCCTATCATTTGATAAATGATCAACTTTCTTGGAAAGCTTATTTAAAGCTTTCCACTTTACAGTGAAATCAATTACATTGTTTAAGATTTCACCATTTTCTTTATTTTCAGCTATTTTTTTTTCTTCAATCTCTGTGTCTATAATATCTTTAAATTTATCCATAGTTAAATTAGAATCTGAGAGATATTCAAGTAATATCTCCTCATTTTCTTTGTCAGAACATAGAGAGTTTAACTTCTCTAAATAAACAATTGGAAGAATCGAAACTATTTCCTTAGCTTTTTCAAAGCCTAATTTTGAAAAATTTTCAAAATATTTGTATCTCATTCTTTGTCTAAGTGCTGTTCTTGGATTAATTCCTAAACTTATTATAAACTTTTGATAGATTCCTGTTTTAGAATTTCCAAGCTTTTGAAAGACTTCTTCAAGCTTTTTTCCTACTGCTAACTCGGATTTTATCCCGATATTTAATATTTCTAACCCTATTCTATTTAAATACTCATTTATTTCTACCTCTTCATCAAATTGTGGAAATTTGATTATATTAGATGATAAAATTTCTTTTTTATTTTGTTCTTGAATTTTTCTCTGTTTAAATACTTCTTCTAACTTTGTCATATATTCTCCTTCATAAAGTGACAAAATGTCACTTTATATATCAAAATCTAATTCATTATCTAATTCGTTTTCTGCATATAAAATCTTTTCAATAACATCATCAAAAGATTCTTTTATTTCTTTTAAAGAATTATCCTCACTTTCATAAATACTTTTCCCTTTATCTAGTAATTTTTCAATTTTACTAGAATTTTTTATTGGATTAGGCAATAAAATTCCTGTTTTATCTAAAGCTTTTTTAAGTTTATCTAAATAAACTTTTTGAGTACTTTTATTTTCATATTTATTAACAATAATAGATAATATTTTTTCTGCTCCTGCTTCTTCGACTACCTTGATTACTCCATCTACAGTAACCCAATCACAGAAACAAGGGATTATAACTTTATCTGAACACTTTACAAACTCTGTATCTATTTTCATAGTTGGAATACTATCTATTAATATATAATCATACTCTTCTTTCATCTTATTGATGAAAGAAGGTAAGTTCATAAAAAATTGTGTTCCAAATATACTATTTTCTAATGGAATAAAATAAAGGTTATTTCTTAATTTAATTAATTCTCCATTACCTTTAGATACCCAATGCTTTAAGCCTTCCTTTATTTCTAAAGGTTTTTCCATATTTTTATTATATGCTGTTAAATAAGCATATATATTATTTTGTGAATCTGATGTAAGCATTAGTACCTTTTTCCCAAATTCAGCTAATCTATAACCTAATTGAGTTGTTACAAATGTTTTTCCTATTCCACCTTTATTAACTTTAATTGTTATTACTTTAGAATCTGTCATTTTTTCCTCCAAATAATTTTCTCTCTTTACTATTTCTAAATAATTTTCTCTATCATCAGTTTTTATTGAAATAGTAACATCTCTGTTATTTTCAGTAATTCCCATATCATTTATTATTGATAATGGAATTGACAATTTATAAGTTGTTCCAGTCTTGTATAAAGAAACATTTTTTATAATCTCTACATCATTTCCCTGGATAAAAAGTTCTTTAGGAACATACCCATTTCTTATTTCCAACTTTTTATTTTTATAAATAAGATTTAAGTTATTGTCATCTTTATTAAATTTTATAGCTTCTCTAAAAAATTTCGAAATACTAATACCAGCAGTTGCTAGTATTAGTTTATCATTTCTTTTTGTTTTTCCTAAAGTCACTTTTATTTTTTTCATTAATATCTCCTTATATTAAACTCCAAAATTCTAACAATTCTTCTCTTGAAGAAAAAGTCTTTTCAATTTGAATAAATTCATTATTTTTTTTTAATTTACCTCTTACAAATATTAGTCCATTTGAATACTTTAATTTCATTTAAGTTCCTCCTAAAAAATTTATTTAGGATATACAACTTAAAATTGCCAGTAATAAGTTAATATCCTTTATATAATATATAATACCACATTTTTTTTAAAATGTCAAACCTTATTTTGACATGTATAAAATAAAAAGTGACATTATGTCACTTTTATTTTTTCTGTCGCCTTCCACTTTGTTTCAGTTGACTTGGACTTAGAAGAAATAAAAAATTTATTTTAAATTTTTATTTCTTCTAAGCCCTCATTTATTCTATTTTACTTCAATATCTAATATGTTACTTCCTCTATATTCTCCATTTTGTTGATTTTCAGGTACATCTAGTGTTCCTCTCAATTTAATGTTATACTCTTTATCTCTTACTTTTTGTACAGTCTTATCTATTTTTTTTACTTTTAATTCTGTTCCTTGTGAGTTTGTCATTACTGGTTGTTCTTCTCTTAAATTGAATTTTAC
>NZ_JBEFNA010000021.1 GCF_040199715.1 Fusobacterium sp. SYSU M8D902 | reverse complement strand
CAGGATTAAGATTCGCTATCAGAGAAGGTGGAAGAACAGTAGCTTCAGGAGTAGTTGCTGAAATTCTTAAATAATAAATTACCTGAATAGGGTATTTTGAAGAGGAGCAGATACCTGCTCCTCTTTTTTTATCAAGGAGAGGGTATGGAATTTTTTATAAATTTGTTTACCAAAATTTCTTTAATGGGAATTTTTATCTCTTTTGCAGCTTTTTTTCTTGGTATAAAATTTCCTGATTGGGATTTTAAAATGAAATTAAGACATAGAAGTATACTTACTCATAGTCCCTTAATTTTATTGATATTTATAAGAGTCTATGAGCAGGATAAAAATATAAACTTTAGATATTTTTTGATGGGATTTTCATTGGCATTAGCTCTTCACTTTATATTTGACCTATTTCCAAAAGGTTGGGGTGGAGGGGCATTAATAAAAATCCCTATTTTAAAAATAAGTTGTAATCCAAAAATAAGTAAGATGATATTATTTTTCTCTGCAGTTATTAGTATTCTTGTAGCAATATGCTATACAGAGAACTTAACAGAATTTTATTACCTATTTTTTTTAGGAGTAGTAACAATTTTAAAAGATACTATTAAAGAGAATAAACTGTTTAGACCGTTAATTTCATTTACAGTTTTTGCAATTGGAATAGCTTGTCTAAGACATAAAGAATTGTATTTATTGATAAGAGAGAGTGGAAAGTATATCATAGACAAAATATACATATTTTTTTAAGTAAAATAATAGCTTTTCTTGACAATATGTGAGATAAAATAATATAATTTAGAGAGAGTATAAAAATTTTGAAAGGAGAAATAGAAAACAGATGAGAGATATTAAAAATCTAGAAGCAACAGCAACAAACATAAGAAAATCAATAGTTAAAATGATTTGTGAAGCTAAATCAGGACACCCAGGAGGATCATTATCAGCAACAGATATTTTAACAGCTCTATATTTTGATGAGATGAATATAGATCCTAGCAATCCTAAAATGGAAAACAGAGATAGATTTGTTCTTTCAAAAGGGCATGCTGCTCCAGCACTATATGCAACTTTAGCTGAGAGAGGATACTTTGATAAAGAGATTCTAATGACTTTAAGACAGTATGGATCAATTTTACAAGGACACCCTGATATGAAAAAAGTTCCAGGAGTAGAGATCTCTACTGGATCATTAGGACAAGGTCTATCTGTAGCTAACGGAATGGCTTTAAATGCAAAAATCTCAGATCTTTCATACAGAACTTATATAGTTTTAGGAGATGGAGAGTTACAAGAAGGTCAAGTTTGGGAAGCTGCAATGACTGCTGCTCACTTCAAATTAGATAACATCTGTGCATTTTTAGACTTTAACAATCTTCAAATTGATGGAAATGTAGATAAAGTTATGGGAGTAGAGCCTGTTGATGCAAAATGGGAAGCATTTGGTTGGAATGTAATAAAGATCGACGGTCACAATATGGAAGAGATATTAAAAGCTTTAGAAGAGGCTAAGACAGTAAAAGGTAAACCAACTATAATAATTGCTAAAACAGTAAAAGGAAAAGGAGTATCATTTATGGAAAACGTATGTGGATTCCACGGAGTAGCTCCAACAAAAGAGGAAACTGAAAAAGCATTAGCAGAATTAGGAGGGAATAATTAATGAGTAAAAAATCTACAAGACAAGCTTATGGTGAGGCTTTAGTAGAGCTAGGGCAAATAAATAAAAATGTAGTAGTTTTAGATGCAGATTTAACAAAATCAACAAAAACAAATTTATTTAAAGAAAAATTCCCAGAGAGACATTTTAACGTAGGGATAGCTGAAGCTGATTTAATAGGAACAGCAGCAGGATTAGCAACTTGTGGAAAGGTAGCTTTTGCTTCTACATTTGCTATGTTCGCAGCAGGAAGAGGATTCGAGCAAATTAGAAATACAGTTGCTTATCCAAAATTAAATGTTAAAATAGCTCCAACTCACGCTGGAATATCAGTAGGAGAAGACGGAGGATCACACCAATCAGTAGAGGATATAGCATTAATGAGATCTATTCCAGGAATGGTAGTATTATCTCCAGCAGATGCAGTAGAGACTAAAAAAATGGTATTTGCAGCAGCTGAATATAATGGACCTGTTTATATAAGAATGGGAAGATTAGATGTTGAGACAATTTTTGATGAAGCAACATATGATTTCCAAATAGGAATTGCTAATACATTGAGAGAGGGAACAGATGTAACAATTGCATCTACTGGATTAATGACAGCTGAAGCTTTAAAAGCTGCAGAGATATTAGCAGAAGAGGGAATATCAGTTAGAGTAATCAACGTTGGAACAATCAAACCACTTGATGGAGAGACTATATTAAAAGCAGCTCAAGAGACTAAATTCATAATAACTGCTGAGGAGCACTCAGTAATTGGTGGATTAGGATCAGCTGTATCAGAATTCCTATCTGAAGTACACCCGACAAAAGTTAAAAAACTTGGAATCTATGACAAGTTTGGACAAAGTGGAAAAGCTAATGAATTATTAGAGAAATATGAGTTAACAGCAGCTAAATTAGTAGCAATGGTTAAAGAAAATATGTAATAAATAAGTTTGGGAGGGCTGGCATAAACTCCTTTATGGTCAGTCCTCATCTTTTTATATAAACTTTAGAATGAGGTGGCTATGAATAATTTTAATGTGATAAGAGAGGGGAAAAAAATAGTGAAAAGCGGGATTCAGATAAAAAAGGTAACATTTATTTTAAATATTTTAGCTTTTATCATCTTAAACTTTTTCTTGGCTTTTTTCATCAATACTCAAGGGATAACTCAGAAAATAGAGAGAGAATATTTTTTTACAGCGGACTTTCAAGGAAATGTAGCGGAGATAGATAAGGAAAAAACAGAGATTGAAGTATTAAAATTAGAGGGAGTTAGACAGGTTAGATATATTTCGAAAGAGGAAGCATTCCAAAAGTTACAGTATCAATTGGATGTAGCTATACCTAGAGGTGAAAATCCACTTTCAGATAGTCTAGTAATTTATTTTGAAAAACCTTCAGATATAGAGAAAATTCAAACTAGTTTAGAAAATAATCAAAATATTAAAGAAGTTTTTGTAGATGGAGAATTTATCAATTATAAGGGAAGACAGTTAAAGTTTTATAGAATGATAATGGTAGGAATATTTGTAGGATGTATATTGCCTATGTTAGGAATTGTATACTACATATTCTATAGTGCTATTTCAATAGATTATATAAATAATATTGAGATAGGGAGAGATGATAACTCTAGTAAGGCTAGAGCAAGAAAGGTCAATTTGCTTCCGTTTACAGCTAGTTCAGTAATAGGAACTTTAATATTTTTTAATGTATATAGTTATTTTAGAAAAAATCTTCTTTTGATCAGTAGCAAATATCTATTGTTAGGATTGAAAGAGATATTTGTAATTCAATTTGTTATTATTTTTATTATAAATCTTTTAATCTGGTTAAAACCTATAAAGATTGGGGTGTTAAAGTGGATAGAAGATGGCAAAAAGTAATTTTATTTTTAATGGTGGCAACTCTTAGTTTTTCAGATACATTAACTGATATGGAGAAGAAGATAAAAGCCATAGACAGAGAGATTTCACAGAAAAACCAGAGGATAAAAAATATAGATGTACAGACTCAAAAATTGGAAAAACAGATCCTAGAGTTAGAGAGAGATATTTTAGAGATAGCTAAAGACAGAGAAAAGATCTTAAATGATATAAAGACAGTTTCTAAAAATATCGAATATGGTGGACAAAACCTAAATATAACCTCAAGTGAGTTAAAGAGAAAAAAACTTGAGTTTAAAGCAAAGATTATTGCTTGGAATAGATACTCTAAAGAGAGAGAAGAGAATCTAATAGAGGATACTTTGTTAAAGAAAGACTTTAAAAATCTTCTATATGGAGATTTGCAAAAGATGGAACATATTAAGAAAGTCCAAAGCAATATACAGAAAGTAAAAGCAGATATTGAAGGGGAAAAATTAAAACTTTCAAAGCTTAGAAATAAATTGGCTTTAAACTTGGAACAGATGGATAGTAAAAAAAGTCAGCATGGTAAACTAATTGATCAATTAAATAGAGAGAAAAGTGGTCATGTAAAAAGTATAAGTAAACTCCAACAAGAAAAAGAGAGAATTGAGAAGAAGATAAAAGAGATAATAGTTGCAAGAACTAAAACAGATAAAAAGATAGTGAATCAATCTCAAGCATATTCAAAATTAGGAAAAGTAATCAAACCAGTTACAGGAAATATTGTTGTAAGATTTAATCAGAAAAAACAACAAGAGGTAACAAGTAACGGAATAGAGATACAAGCTAGAATGGGATCTAAGATTAAAGCATCAGCAAAGGGAAAAGTAATATATGCAGATGTATTCCAAGGATTGGGAAATGTTGTAATGATAGATTATGGATATAATATGATAGGAGTATATGGAAACTTAATAGCAACCAAAGTTAAATTGAATCAACAGGTACAGCAAGGTGCAGAGATAGGAATTTTAGGATTATCTGTTGAGGGTAAACCAAACCTATACTATGAACTAAGATTTAATTTAAAACCTATTGACCCTGTTCCAATGTTTAAATAACTTTGGTGGAGGAATAATGAAAAAAGTTTTTATAATGTACAATATGGACAAACCAGTGGCTCAAGAGCTATATAATAAGAGTGTAGAGTATTTTAAAAAGAAAAATATAGAGATAGTGGACAAAGCTAATAAAGCTGATTTTGGAGTTGTTATTGGTGGAGATGGGACACTACTTAGAGCGTTTAGGAACTTTATATTTAAAAAAAATCTATATGTAATAGCTATTAATGCTGGAAGTCTAGGTTTTTTAACCGAGATAAAAAAAGAGAAGATGCTTGAAGAGTATGATAATTTTTTAAATGGAAAATTCAAGTATGAGAAGAGACACATATTGGAAGTGGAGCTTGATGGACAGATATACTATGCTCTAAATGAGGTAGTTATCTCAAAAGCTGGAATTACCTCTAGAGTATTGAGAGTAAATTTTAAAACAAATGGAGAGTATATGTGTACCTATAAAGGAGATGGGGTAATTGTAGCCACTCCAACAGGTTCAACTGCTTATTCAATGTCAGCAGGTGGACCCATTCTAAAATCTGATATGAAGGCTATTGTAATAACTCCAATAGCTCCACACAATCTTAATACAAGACCTATCGTAATAGGTGGGAATGAGAGGATTGAGATGAAGATTGAAGATGAGAAGAGAATGGGACAATTGATAATTGATGGTCAAACAAATAAGAAAATTGGAAGTATGGAAAGTATAAGAATGGAGTATTCTAAGTATACTTTAAATTTAGTTATTCCAAGGGATAGAAATTATTATAGTGTACTTAGAGAAAAATTGAAATGGGGAGATAATCTGTGTTAAGAGAGCTCAAAATAGAAAATTTAGCTATAATAGAGAAACTTGATTTAGAATTTGAAGATGGATTTATTGTTCTTACAGGAGAGACAGGGGCAGGAAAATCAATTATATTGAGTGGTATAAATCTTTTGATAGGAGAGAAGGCTACTACTGATATGATTAGAAGTGGAGAGAAGACTCTATCTGCTCAAGGTGTTTTTGAGATCAATGATGAACAGAGAGAGGAACTTATAGAAAAATTTGCAATTGATGCTGAAGATAACGAAGTGATAGTGAGAAGAACCTTAGATATAAATGGTAAGGGAAAAGTCTTTGTAAATGGGATAAGAGTTTCTCTTACCAATCTAAGAGAGATAATGGGATCTTTGGTAGATATAGTAGGTCAGCACTCTCATCAAATGCTTTTGAATAAGAACAACCATATAAAACTTTTGGATAAATTTTTAGGAGAGCAGGGAAAAGAGCTATTAAAGAGTAGTAATAGACTTTTTTCAAGATATAAAGAGCTAGATAATAAAATAGAGCAGATAGAAAAAAACAGAAAAGAAGCAATAGAGAAAAGAGAGTTTTATGAATTTCAATTAGCTGAAATAGAGAAGATAAATCCTAAGAAAAACGAGGATACACTCTTAGAAGATGAGTATAAAAAACTTTTTAATGCTGGAAAGATAAAGGAGAAGATAGAAAATTCTACACTTTACTTGAGAGATGGAGAGGTTAGTGCTCTACATCTTATTCACAACTCTAAAAAAAATATAGAGGGTTTGTGTAAATATGGAAATGACTTCAGTGAACTTTTAGATAAGTTGGAAAGAGTGTATTATGAATTGGAAGATTGTGTTGACATTATGGATACTCTTGATGATGATATAGATATAGATGATAGAAGATTGCAGGAAGTAGTTGATAGACTGGATATAATCAATAAGATGAAGATAAAGTATGGAGCAACTATTGAGGAGATAATCGAATTTAAAGAGAGTATTGCACAGAAGATAAATCTATTGGAAGAGGATAGCTTTGAGATTCAAAAACTCCAGAAAGAGAGAAAAGAGATAGAGGAGAGCTATTGGGAAAATGCTCATCAACTTAGAAGATTGAGAAAAGAGAAGGCTATACAGATAGAGAAAAATCTGAAAGAGGAATTAAAATTCTTGAAGATGGGGGACGCCAAAATACATGTTGTAGTAGATGAAAGTGAAGGTATGGGAGCAAATGGAGCTGATAGTGTGGAGATCTTTATATCTACAAATATTGGTCAAGATATGAAGCCCCTATGGAAGATAGCTTCTGGTGGAGAGGTAAGTAGAATTATGTTAGCTCTAAAGGTTATATTTTCTAGAGTTGATAATGTTCCAATACTTATATTTGACGAGATAGATACAGGGGTTGGAGGAGAGACAGTTAGAAAGATAGCTGATAAATTGAGAGAGATAGGAGAGCATGCCCAAGTTGTTTCTATAACACACTCACCAGCTATTGCAGCTAAAGCACACCAACAGTTCTACATAAAAAAATATACTTTAGAAAATAATACTTCAACAGTTGTAACTAGATTAGATGAGCGTGGAAGAATAGAGGAGATAGCTAGAATGTTAGCTGGAGAAAATGTAACAGAAGCAGTATTCCAACATGCTGAGGAACTTTTGAAAGAGAGTAGATAGTTATGGATTTTATAGAGGAATTTTTACAAAAAACAAAAGCTGATGGAAAGATAAATTCTTCAACTTTGGTTATATATAGAAAAGATATTGAGGATTTTGATGGATTTATAGTTGGAAAAGAACTGATAGATGTAGAGACTATTGATGTAGTTAAATATATTGAAGAGTTAAAAAAGAAGTACAGTGATATGTCTGTATATAGAAAGATCAGTTCTTTGAAGAGCTTTTATAAATATCTATTAAAGGCAAAAATAATTGATGAAACTCCTATAAAAGGGATAGAGTTATCCAATCGTGTAAAGAGATCAACACAGGCTCTAGAAAAATGGGAGTTAAAAAAAATATTAGATGTTTGTAATGAAAGTTATGAGGAGAGAAGAGACTCTTTGGTAATTAGATTACTCTATGAAACAGGACTTAAGATAGGAGATATTTTAAATTTAGATAGAGAGAACTTAGAAAAATATGAGTATAAAATGATAAATCTATACTCATCAACTAAGATTGTTACTGAAAGAGTGAGTGAAAAATTAGCTGAAGATTTGAAAAAATTTTCAGAGGAAAGTTCAGTAAAAATGTATACAAACGATAATAAAATTTTTTCTGGACTAACTAGAGAGAGTTTTCGTGTGAGATTTATAAATTATGGAAAAAGAGCTGAGCTAGATAGAGATATATCCCCAAATATGATAAAGAAAATCATAGTAGAAGAGAAGACAAGAGATGAAGAGGGATTATCATTTTTAGATAGAATAAGAGAGCAGTATATGAGAATAGGAATAGGAGATGATTAGATGAAAGCAGGATTTATAGCTGTAGTTGGAAGACCAAATGTTGGAAAATCTACACTGATCAATAAGCTTGTATCAGAAAAAGTAGCAATAGTTTCCGATAAAGCTGGAACGACAAGAGATAACATTAAAGGGATTTTAAACTTTAATGACAATCAATATATTTTTATTGATACACCAGGGATACATAAGGCTAAACACCTATTGGGAGAGTATATGACTAACTCTGCAATAAGAGTGTTAAAAGATGTAGATGTAATATTATTTGTATTAGATGGATCTCAAGAGATAAGTACAGGGGATCAATTTGTAATGGAGAAGGTAAAAGAAGCTAGAAAAACTCCAAGAATACTTATAGTTAACAAGATAGATAAATTGAATGATGAACAGTTAAAGGCAAAAAGAATCGAGATTGAAGAGAAATTAGGAGAGTTTGATGGTGTTGTTGAGATATCAGGTCAATATGCAATAGGACTTCCTAAATTATTAGAGAAAATAGATCCATTCTTAGAAGAGGGGATAAAATACTATCCTGATGATATGTATACAGATATCTCTGTATATAAGATAATAACAGAGATTGTAAGAGAGAAGATACTATTGAGAACGAGAGATGAGATACCTCACTCAGTGGCTATTGAGATTTTAAATGTTGAGAGAAGAGAGAATGGTAAAGATAAGTTTGATATAAATATCTATGTAGAGAGAGATTCTCAAAAGGGAATCATCATAGGTAAAGGTGGAAAAATGTTAAAACAGATAGGAGAAGAGGCAAGAAAAGAGATAGAAGAGTTAATTGGAGAGCCTATTTTCTTAACACTTTGGGTAAAAGTAAAGGACGATTGGAGAAAGAAAAAACCATTCTTGAAAGAGATGGGTTATGTAGAGGAAAAATAATATCTAGGAGAGGAGAAAGAGTTAGTGAATAGTATTAAAATTGAAAAAGGAATGTTGAGTAAGTTTATCTCTTATTACAGACCATATAAAAAACTATTTTTTATGGATTTGTTAGTGGCAACAGTTTCAGCATTGTGTGATTTAGTATATCCTATGATAACAAGAAATGTTGTAAATGTTGTTATTCCAAATAGAGAGTTTAGATTTATAATTGTATTTGGAGTCGTATTATTAGGCATCTATCTAATAAAGATGTTATGTGCTTATTGGATGCAATATTGGGGACATCTAGTTGGTGTTGGAATGCAAGCTGATATGAGAAGAGATGTATATGAACATCTTCAAAAATTACCAGTAAAATATTTTGATAACAATCAAACTGGAAATATTATGTCAAGAATTGTAAATGATTTACAGGATATATCAGAGTTAGCCCACCATGGACCAGAGGATCTATTTATATCTTTCTTTATGATAGTTGGTTCATTTATAGTGCTTCTAAAAATAAATGTAGCTCTAACTATGATAGTATTTTGTATACTACCAATAATAATATGGTATAGTATGTACAAGAGAAAAAAATTATTGGCATCATTTATGAAAACAAGAGTGGAAACAGGGGATATCAATGCAAAATTGCAGAATAGTATATCTGGAATAAGGGTATCAAAAGCCTTTGTAATTGATGAAGATGAGAAAGAAAGATTTGAAGAGGGAAACCAAAAATTTGTACAAGCTAAGTCATATTCATATAAGGTAATGGCAGAATACACAGCTGGAGTTGGATTTTTTACAGATTTATTAGATTACTCTGTATTGATAGTAGGAGCTATTTTTACTTATAATGGTAAGATAAATATCGGAGATTTTCTAGCTTATTTACTATATATCAAGATATTTACTCAGCCTATAAAAAGATTGATAGCCTTTGTAGAACAGTATCAAAATGGTATGAGTGGATTTAAAAGATTTATGGAGATCATAGAGGTAGATAGAGAGAAAGATAGAAAGGATGCAAAAGATTTAGAGAATATATCTGGAGAGATAACTTTTGAAAATGTAAGCTTTAGCCACGAAAATAAAAAGGTTCTTGACAATATCAATTTAAATATTGCTCAAGGAAGAATGTTAGCATTAGTAGGACCTTCTGGTGGAGGAAAGACAACTCTATGTAACTTAATACCAAGATTTTATAATGTTGACAGTGGAGATATAAAGATTGATGGTAAGAGTATATATGATGTTAAGGTAGATTCATTAAGAAGAAATATCGGAATAGTTCAGCAAGATGTATTCCTATTTACAGGAACTATTAAAGAGAATATCTTGATAGGAAAAACTGATGCAACTGATGAAGAGGTAATAGAAGCAGCTAAAAAAGCTAATATACATGACTTAATTATGGAGATGCCAGAAGGGTATGATACAAATGTAGGAGAGAGAGGAACAAAACTCTCTGGAGGACAGAAACAGAGAATAGCAATAGCTAGAATTTTCTTAAAAAATCCACCAATATTGATATTGGATGAGGCTACTTCTGCATTGGATAATATTACTGAAAGACTTATTCAAAAGTCATTAGAGGAACTATGTAAGGGAAGAACTACAATTGTTGTTGCTCATAGATTATCTACAATTCAAGCAGCTGATGAGATAATTGTTTTGACAGATAACGGAATACAAGAGAGAGGAACACACAAAGAGTTATTAGAGAGCAAAGGTTTCTATTACAAATTGCATAGTATGAGCCAATTGTAAAACTTTATTTTACAAGAGAAAAAAAATATGTTATAATATTAGATATTGAATAATAGGCGATGGAGTTCGCCTTTAAGTGCGAAAGCTAATGACTCCTACTCTTTAAGGGTAGGAGTCTTTTTATTTTTAGGAGGTTTACATATGCAGTATTTGATTACATTAGTTTTTTTAGTAGTATTAGCTTTTTATTCAAACTTTATTGGTAAGTTGTTTGAAAAATTGAGATTACCTTCATTGTTAGGAATGATGGTGGCAGGGCTTATAATAGGACCATATGGTTTAGATAAGATACCAGATTTAGCATTAAAAATATCACCAATTTTAAAAGATATTGCTTTGGTGACAGTTCTTTTTATAGGTGGATTGGGAATAGGTGTTGATCAGATAAAAAAAATTGGAAGACCAGCTGTTTGTTTAAGTATTATTCCAGCTACTTTAGAGGGATTTACAATAGCTTATTTAGCTACAATATTTTTAGACTTTACCTTTGTTCAAGGGGCTATTTTAGGCTTTATAATAGCAGCAGTAAGTCCAGCAGTCTTGATACCAGCAATGGTAAATCTAATTGAGAAGAAAGTTGGTCAGAAAAAATCTATTCCACAACTACTATTGGTAGGAGCTTCAGCAGATGATTCAATAGCTATAACACTATTTACCTCTTTTTTAGCTATATATTTTCAAGGAATAAATGGAGGAGATTTTAATCTGAAGTTACAGTTAATAATCCTTCCTATCTCAATAATAGTGAGCCTTTTAGTGGGAGCTTGTGTAGGGTATATTGGAAGTAAAAGTTTTTTACTTATAAAAAATATAAAGATTAGATTAGCAACAGTGTTTTTAATCTGTTTAGGATTGAGATATATTGAAAATAGATTTCATTTTAATCTATATAACTCTCTTTTGACTATAATGTCTTTAGGATTTTTTATACGTTATTATCAAAAAGAAAAGTATAAAGAGATTCATCAAGGTATGAATAATATTTGGAAATATGGAAAAATATATCTCTTTACTTTTGTAGGAATGGCAATAAATCCAAGACTTATAGGTGGATATTTCTTTATTGGTGTAGTGATATTATTTTTCTCTCTAACAATTAGATCTATTGGAGTATTGATATCTCTAATAGGTACAGATTTAGATTATAAAGAGAGATTATTTTGTATAATAGCATATCTTCCAAAGGCAACTGTTCAGTCAGCTAAAGCTGGAATTCCTCTTCAAATGGGAGTGATAGGTGGAGAGATTATGCAGGCAATAGCGATCTTAAGTGTGTTAATAACTGCCCCTTTAGGAGCTATTGGAATAAACTTGACTTATGATAGATTGATAAATAGAGATTAAAAAATGGAGTAGCTTTAAAAGTTACTCTATTTTTTATTATAGAGAATGAACTTTATATTTTACTTGAAAGAATTTGAAAGAAATTAAAAGAATTTGAAAGAAAAATATTGTTTTTATTATAAAAATGTGATAATATTGTCTTGAGGTGATAAGATGTTAAGCGTAGAGAGATATAACCTTATATTAGAGTTAATAAAGAAAAGAAAAAATATAAAATTACAAGAGATTGTTGAAGAATTAAAGATATCTGAAGCAACTGCAAGAAGAGATCTAAATTTTTTAGAAAATAAGAAAAAAATAAGAAGAATTCATGGGGGAGCAGTTTTAGTAGAAACAAAGGAAGAGGATATTGGTTATAAAAAACTGATCAATATTGAAGAAAAGGATATTATAGCAAAAAAAGTAATAGAGTATATAGAAGATGGGCAGATGATATATATTGATGCTGGAAGTACAACTGGAACCTTAATAAAATACTTAAATAATTATAAAGAGTTGAAGATAGTAACAAATAGTTTTCATCATATAAAGGAGTTATTAAAATTAAAACATAGTGAAGTGTATCTTTTGGGTGGAAAAATGAAGGAAAAAACAGGAGCTATGATTGGTGGAATAGCTGTTAATTCACTTAAAAATTTTAATTTTGATATAGCTTTTTTAGGAGCTAACGGAGTAAGTGAAGATGGATATTTTACCCCAGATCCAGATGAAGCACTTGTAAAAGTAGAGGCTATAAAAAGAGCGAAAGAAAAATTTTTCTTATGTGATCACACTAAATTTTTTAAGAAAAGTTTTATAAAGTTTGCAGAATTAAAAGATGGAAAAATAATATCTGATAAAGATATACCAGAAGATATAGGAGGAGAAAAATGATTTATACAGTAACTTTAAATCCAGCTGTTGATTATTATATAGGACTTGAAGATTTTCAAGAGGGAGGATTAAACCAAGCTAAATCTGCCTATACACTATCAGGAGGAAAGGGTATAAATGTATCCAAGGTTCTTAAAAATTTTGGAGAAGAGAGTATAAACTTAGGATTTGTAGGAGGATTTACAGGGGATTATATAAAAAATAATCTAAAATCTGAAGGAATTCAAGAAAATTTTGTAAATATAGAAGATATGACAAGAATAAATTTAAAAATAAAAACTTTGTCAAATGAAAGTGAGATAGCTGGAAAATCTCCAAATATAAGCAGTGAGAAGTACAAAGAATTTTTAAATAAGATAAAAGATATAAAATCTGGAGATATGTTGGTATTATCTGGAAGTATACCAAGTTCTCTTCCTCAAAATATATATGAGCAAATAATTTCTGAACTACCTCAAGGAGTAAAAATTATCTTAGATACTAGAGGAGAAACTTTAAAAAAGGTTTTAAAGGAAGGAGTATTTTTAGTTAAACCCAATAATCATGAATTAGAAGATTTTTTTGGAGAAAAATATACAACTGATGAAGAGATTATAGAGGCTGGGAAAAAATTATTGAAATTAGGAAGCGAAAATGTTCTAGTATCTTTGGGAAAAGATGGATCTATCCTTATAACAAAAGATGGGGTATATAGAGGAAATGTACCCAATGGGAAACTAATCAGCTCAGTAGGAGCTGGAGATTCAATGGTAGCTGGAATAATTTACGGAATTTCAACAGGAAAAACTATAGAAGAATCATATAGATATGGGATAGCTTCAGGAAGTTCGACAGCTTTCTCTCAAGGATTGACAGATTTTGAAAGTATGAAAAAACTATTAAATGAAATAGAAATAAAAAAAATTTAGGAGGTAAAAATGTTAAAAGATATGCTTATTAAAAATTGTATGAATTTAAATCTTAAAGGAAAAACAAAAGAAGAAGTCATAGATGAAATGATAGGTATGTTGATGGATAATGGTAGATTAAATGACAGAGAAGAGTATAAAAAAGAGATTTTAAAAAGAGAATCTCAAAGCTCTACTGGACTAGAAGAGGGGATAGCTATTCCTCATGCTAAGACAAAAGCAGTGAAAATTCCAAGTATCGCCTTTGGAAGATCTTTAGAAGGTGTTGATTATGATTCTCTTGATGGAGAACCTTCAAAATTATTTTTTATGATAGCTGCTCCAGCTGATGCAACAGATTCACATATAGAAGTACTATCAAAACTTACAACTCTATTATTGGATGATAATTTAAGAGAAAATTTACTTAAGGCAGAAACAAAAGATGAGATTTTAAATTTATTATTAGACGAGGGAAAGGTTAAAGAAGAAGAGAAAGAGGATAACAATCAAAATTTTACAGTTTTGGCAGTTACAGCTTGTCCAACAGGAATAGCCCATACATATATGGCAGCAGATACCCTTATGAAAAAAGCTAAAGAGATGGGAATAACTATTAAAGTAGAAACAAATGGTTCTACTGGGGTAAAAAACAGATTAACTGATGAAGAGATAAAAAATGCTAAAGGAATAATAGTAGCAGCAGATAAAAATGTTGAAATGGATAGATTTCATGGGAAACATGTTGAGATTGTTCCAGTTGTAGAGGGAATAAAAAATCCTGAAAAGCTTATAAAAAATGCAGTTGAACAAAAAGCAAAGATATATAAAGCTCAATCTGGAAAAACAGCAGGTAGTTCTGGAGAGAAAAAAGGATTTTACAAGCATTTAATGTCTGGTGTTTCAAATATGTTGCCTTTTGTTGTAGGTGGAGGAATATTGATAGCACTTTCATTTATGTTTGGAATAAAAGCAGCAGATCCAGCAGATCCAAGTTTTAGTCCAATAGCAAAATTATTAAGTGATATTGGTGGCAAAAATGCCTTTTTCCTAATGGTACCAGTAATGGCTGGATTTATAGGAATGAGTATAGCAGATAGACCTGGATTTGCACCAGCAATGGTAGCTGGACTTATTTCAGCAAATAATGGAGCTGGATTTTTAGGTGCATTAATTGGTGGATTTTTAGGTGGATATATAGTTCTTTTATTAAAAAAAGTACTGAGAGTTTTACCTGAAAGTTTAGAAGGATTAAAACCTGTTTTATTCTATCCAGTATTTGGAATCTTAATAACAGGAGTATTGATGTATAAAGTTATTTTAACTCCTGTAGTATTTCTTAATAATGGAATGACATCTTTCTTAGGTGGACTTGGTACAGGAAACTTAGTCTTACTTGGAGTTATTGTTGCAGGGATGATGGCTATTGATATGGGTGGACCTATCAATAAAGCAAGTTTTACATTTGGTATTGCAATGATAGCAGCTGGAAATTATTATCCTCACGCAGCAGTAATGGCTGGTGGAATGGTTCCTCCTTTAGGAATAGCTTTAGCAACAACTATATATAAAAATAGATTTACTAAAGATGAGAGAGAGGCAGGAAAAACTTGTTATATAATGGGAGCTTCATTTATAACAGAGGGTGCAATCCCATTTGCAGCAGCAGATCCAATGAGAGTTATTCCAGCGTGTGTAATAGGAGCAGGATTAGCAGGTGGATTATCAATGTTATTTAAGGTGCAATTACCAGCACCACATGGAGGATTATTTGTACTTCCAGTGATGACGAATCCAATGATGTATCTAGTGGCAGTAATAGCAGGATCAGTTGTTACGGCTTTATTATTGGGAATGTTAAAAAAAACTATAACTGAATAATTATTATTTACAAAAAGAGGATAGAAAATTCTACCCTCTTTTATTTTTACTCTTCAGTTGTTTTTGGAACGTATACTTCTCCAGGACTAGGGTGTTGAGATATTGGTCTAACATTGATATTAGCTCTATACTCAGTTTCAGCCCATAATATTCTTTGTGCAACTAGAGCTTCTGGATTTAATTTAACTCCATCTAGGATAATCTCTTTGAATTTTTGATATCCAGCTCTATCGATTAGATGTCCACCATGTATATAGAAAGGTTTGTGATGAAGTACATTAGCACAGAAATTTTGCCAGTTTTTAACTACTGCAACTACAACATCTTCAGTAACCCAGTTTAAGAACATTTTTCCCATTCTAGGGTATTGTTTACCTGTTCTACCTCCTAAAATTACTCTATATAATTTTTGTTCAGGTCTTACCCAAGCTGATGCAGGACAAGCTTCAACACACTCTCCACAACCTACACAACAGCAAGTATCTTTTTCAATTCTGTTATTAACAAGTTTTAAAACTCTAGTAGCAGCATGTTCACACACTTTAACACATCTTCCACAACCGATACATCTATCTTTTAAATATATAGGTTTAGTTACACCGATTATTCCAAAGTCAGTAAAGTGTCCTTTTCCACAGTCATTAGGACAACCAGAGATAGACATTTTGATATGGTAGTGGCTAGGGAATATCTCTTTTTCCAATTTTCTTGCTAACTCCCAAGTATTTATATTTCCTTTGATACAGTGAGAGTTTCCGATACAAGAAGTTATATTTCTAGCTCCAATAGTTGGATAACCAGAGCAATCAGATTCCATATCAGCATCACATAGATCTATCTCAATATCTTTAATATAGTCTTGCAAAAAAGCATTAACAGCTTCTATATTTTCATATTTAATTCCAGGAGCATTAAAAGTTTGTCTCAATCCAAGGTGGAAAGTTCCATTTCCCCATCTTTCAGCAATCTCTTGAATTACAGATAGGTATTTAGCATCTATTAATCCACCAGGAACACGCATTTGAAGCATAAATTCTCCAGGAACTTTAGATTGACGAAAACAGTTTGTTTTTAATTTATTTATATTAATATCATGATTCATAATAACCTCCTACCGACTAATCTACCATATGTTTAGCCTTAGTATAATTAAATACAGGTCCGTCTAAACATACATAGACTTCATCTATTCTACAATGACCACACTTTCCAACTGCACAAGACATTTTTCTCTCAAAAGAAAGCCAAATTTTGTCTGCTGGAACTCCCAATTTTTCAAATTCTAAAGCTGTGTATTTCATCATATTAGGTGGTCCTACTATTATAACTTCCACATTATCAAAATCATCTGTAGTTAATTTTAATTGAGGAACATATTCAGTAACTAAACCAACACATTCACCATCAATTCCACACCCTTTATCAACTGTTAAAATCATAGGATGATCTTTTCTCCAGTTAACAATTTCATCTTTGAATAGAATTGAATTTTGATCTTTAAATCCGAATAATAACTCTAGTGATTCCACTTGTTCTGGATTTTTATTGATATGGTGAATTAGAGATCTAACAGGTGCTAATCCAGATCCACCAGTAACAATTATAACTTTTTTACCATTTATATCAACTTGATCAAATCCCTTTCCATAAGGACCTCTCATAGGAATTATATCTCCAGGTTGTAAATTAAAGATCTCATCTGTAACAACTCCAACTTTTCTGATTAAAAATTCTGCCCAACCCTCTTCTGCAGAGAAATTAGTTACAGATATCGGACACTCTCCAACCTTAGGTAAAGATAGTTGCATAAATTGTCCAAATTTTATATTTTCAGCAAAAGGGTATTCTACTCTAAATAGATACTCTATATTTGTCATTTTTGTTATATTTAAAATTTTATATGGTTTTGGCATAATGATATTTTCCATAATACTACTCCTCCCCTCTCTTCAATTTGTCTACTTCATCAGCTAATCTATTAACAGTTGTTGAGAAAGAGATAAATACAGGACATCTATCATCACATCTTCCGCAACCTACACACATATTATGAGTTTTAAATCTAGCCATATGATCATGTATCTTATGCATAACTTTAAATCTCATTCTCTCTCCAGCAGTTCTTCTAAAAGAGTGACCTCCAGCCATATCTGAATATCCATCAACATGACAAGAAGCAGTTATTCTTCTTCTTTCACCTGCATCTGAATCTGGTGTGTAGTTTACATCATATGTTGTGAAACAAGTACAAGTAGAACATGCTACAGTACAACTTCCACACATTAAACAACGCTTATCAAATTCCTTCCACATATCTAAGTTTTTAACTTTATTTCTAAGTTCAGGAGTATCAATATTTGGAATTCTTACCTTTCTTACATTCTCTTCAACAAAAGAGATATTGAAATCCATTTTTTCCTGATTTTCAAAATATTTTGAAAACTCTTCATCTTTTATCTCGATAGAAACACTATCTCCATCTACTTTTACACCGAAGATGTAGTTGTCAGTTTTATTTGTTCCCATAGATACACAGAAACAAGTATCCCAACCATTTGTAGGACACTCCATAACTACAAACTTCACTTTTTCCCTAACTCTTTTATAGTAATAATCTTCAAACCCACCATTCTTTAAAAAGATCTCATCAAATCTTTCAATAGCATGGATATCACATGCTCTAGCAAATATTATGATAGGTCTATCATCAGTAACTCTCTTTTCTTTGTAATCTCCATCGTTAAAATATAAAACAGTTTCAGTTATAGGGTGATATACTTCTTTTGCAGCATAAGTAGATTTAAGATCAAATACAATCTCTTCAGCTGACTTAATTTTGTCATATCTAATTACATCAGTATCAGAGTATCTCCCTTGTTTTGGAAAACATTTGGGAGCATAGATCTTATTCTCCTTACTTAATTCTTTTAAAACTTCGTTAAATTCATCAAAAGTTAACTTATAACCCATTAAAACTCCTCCTTTTCTTTTAATGGCTTTAATATTTTAATTTACCTTTTTCAATTATATCACTATTTAGAGTTTAACTGATCAAATTTAAGACTTATTGATGAATATTTAACAAATATATATTACTTTTAGTTGTATGTTATATAACTTTTTTTTATTGATTTTTATTTTTTTAAAGAGAGTTCATTGATCAACTCCCTTAAGTTTTGAGATAATAATTTATTTTTATGATACACTAAATTAAAAGTTCGAGTTAAGTTAAAATCCTTTAATTTTATAACTTTTAATTTACCTTGATCTAATTCCTCTTGTACCCAGCATTCAGAGATAACAGTTATTCCATAATTGTTTATAACTCCCTTTATAATCACACTAGTTTCACTACACTCCCAGCCAATATTGAGAGAGTAACCTCTATCTTCTACATATTTTACAAAGATATCTCTGGTTCCACTGCCCTGTTCACGCATTATAAAGGATTCATACTGCAACTCTTGTAGTGTTATCTCCTCATCTCTTTCAAAATATTTATGATTTTTTCCACAAACTAAGATTAATCTATCCTCTTGTATAGGTTTTACAATGAGGTGATTACTCTTAACAATTCCCTCTACAATTCCTAGATCTAATTCATTAGCTAATAATTTTTCTTCAATTTTATTGGTATTATTAACTAAAACTTTCAGTTTATCTCTACCTTTATATGTATTTAATATCTTTTCTAAAAAGAAATTTCCAATTGTTATAGTTACTCCTATCTGTATAGGTTGAATATAGTTTGAGCTTTTCATTGTTTCTTCTAAGATGTTACAGAGATTAGTAATTCTTTTAGCGTGTACTAGAAATAGTTTTCCAATATCTGTAATACATAGCTCTCTTGGATATCTTTCAAAAAGTTTCACATTATAGTACTCTTCTAAATCTAAGATAGCCTTGCTTACTGCAGGTTGTGTCATGGATAGTTTTTTTGCAGCTAAACTCATTTTTTTACAAGAAGCAACCTCAATAAATATGAGTAAATGTTTTAAATTCATAATTCTGCTACTGAATAAATTTCAGTAACTCCCTCCCTATTTTAAAGTTTTGTTAAATCTCTCCAAAATATTATAAATTTAAATACTAAATAATAGGTAGAACAATTATTCTACCTATTGTTTAAAAGAGTTTATGTCAAAATTAGAGTAATTTTTCTCTGTATTTTTTATTTTTTGTGAAATATTGTTTGTCTCTTCTGATAAGAAAGAGATATTGTGTTGAATTTTATATAATTTTTCATCATCAATATTAAATTTTTTAAAAAGGGTATCATAGACCCTCTTAAAAAAACCTTGAAAATTTGGTATGGTATTACTAGTAATAAAGTTTCTTAATTTAAGTCTCCACAAAAAATTATCAAATCTACTAATACTATTGTAACAGCATTTGCTTGTTTTCATACCAGCTTCTTGATAATCTAGAAAATTTGAGAGCTTTGATGAAAGTTCATACAAAAAATTAGCAGCATATTCAATATTTTCATATGGAATTATCCTAACTTTTTTTAGAGCTGTAATGTATTTTTCTTCATCTATATTTAACTCTCTAGCTATCTCTTTGAATTTATTTTCATCAGGTTTTTCAGAGAGTATCTGACCACATAGAAAACAACCTACAATCTCTCCTTTTATAATGATAGGACTAGCAAAATCAATAAGACCAGCATGGCATTTATAGATGATAGGTTTTTTTATTTCCTTAGCTTTATTTCCACCATAGGAATCACACTCCATACATCTTTTAAATCCTAATTCTGTTCCTCTGATACATTTGCTACAAAAATCTGAAAAATTACTCTGTTTTGTTAACGGTTTTCCATTAGTATCGGTGATAATACTACCAATTCCAAATTCAAATGCTAATTTATCTTGAATAGTTTGAAAAAATTCAATATCTAAATACTCTGATAAATTTTCTTTATTTTTCATAAGAATACCTCAACTTTATTTTAAAATATATCCAAATCCACGTTTAGAAACTAAAAAATCATTAAGTATAGGTAATTTTTTCCGTAATCTTTTTAAGCATTGATCTACAGCTTTGTCACTGATATCAAAATTATCACTCCAAACATTGTCTAAAATGTTTGTCCTAGATAGTAGAAGCCCTCTGTTCAATATGAAGTATTGAAGTATTTCAAACTCATTTTTAGATAGAGTGACAAATACATCATTGTATTGTACAGTTTTGTTATTAGGGAAAAGCTTAATATTTTCATAGGATATATAATCTTTTACTATAGGAACTCTTTCAATAAATTTTTCAATACGTATAGATAATTCAGTAAAATCAAAAGGTTTTTTAATATAGTCATCACAACCAAGTCTAAGATTTTTGTTGACACTCTCTTGAGATGTATCAGCAGTTAAAGCTAAAATAAATGGATTTCCATAAATATTGGGACAAGTTCTGATTTTACTACAGATCTCACTTCCATTACCATCAGGTAATGAGAGATCTAAAAGAATAATATCAGGTATGGTTCTTTTTATCTCTTCTATAGCTGTAGCTAAACTGTATGCTTCAGAGATATCCAAATTGGTATTTTTTGAAAGTACCATTTTTAAGAGCTCTCTTGTCTCTTCTGAATCATCAACTATTAATAATTTTATCATTGTAATTCCCCTTTTTCATCTGGTAATAATTTCTTCCAATTGACTACATAATATAGATAACTAAAAAGTACAGACTCATTTATAGGTTTGGTGATATATCCTTCAAAACCATATGGTAAGTATTTTTCTTTATCTCCAATAATAGCTTGAGCAGTTAGAGCAAGTATTGGTGTGTTGGTGTATAGATGTTTATCACGAATATATTTTATAGTTTGAAGTCCATCCATAACAGGCATTCTAATATCTAGGAATATGGCATCAAATTTTTTAGTCTGTAGTTGCTTTAAGGCAAGTAAACCATTCTCAACACAGGTAACCTCAATATTTTCTGAAACTAAAATTGATTTTAAAAACTCTCGATTATCTTCTACATCTTCAGCTATTAAAAGAGAAAGTTTTTCCTCTCTAAAATTGAGATATTGATTAAATAGATCAGAGTAATCCAAGGTATGAGTCATTTTCTCCATCTCTTCAATCAAATATAAAATAGCATTAAAGTTGATGTTCTCTTTTTTTAGTTCTGTAGATATCTTGAGAGATGTTTCATAGATCAAAGTGAGATTAAGATTACCATAAGTTCCCTGAATAAGGTGATTGGTTTCTCTTAAAAGATCTATATCTTGCTTTTTATAAGCATCTTTCAATTTCTTTAATCTGATTGGAAATTTTAAGATGCTCATAAGAATAATAGATTTTAGTTTTTCATTATTTGAATTGAGAAGTTTATTTAAAGCTGTTGAAAAATTCTCACCATATTTATAATAAACTTCAATAGGTATTTTTATTTTAAATGTTGTTCCAACATTTGGTTTACTTTCTACCTGGATTGTTCCTAATAAAATTTCAATTAATTTTTTACTAATGCTTAAACCGAGTCCAGCCCCAGAAGATAGTTTATTAATCTGTCCAAAACTTTCAAAAATATATTCTAAATTCTCTTTTTCAATACCAATACCACTATCATAAACATTAAAATATAGGTAATTATCTTTAATATCAATTTCACATAATACAAATCCTTTTTCTGTATATTTAATAGAATTATGAATAATATTTTTAGCAATTTCATAAATTTTCATCTTATCTGAGTATATATATTTATCTTTTTGTAAAAACTCCAATTCAAACTTAAGATTTTTTTGTAAGGCGAGAGCATTGTGTTCATAGTAAATCTCTTGAAAAAGTTCATTAACAGAGAAACTTTCATAATTTAAATCAATTTTTCCCAACTCTATTTTAGAAAAATCAAGAAGTTCATTTGTAAAGTTTAGTAGCTTAACTCCAGAGGTATGAATGATATCCAACTTTTCTTTGAAGTTAGGATCCACATTTTCTTTGAGAAGTAATCTTGAATAACCAATAATAGGTGTGAGTGGTGTTCTCATCTCATGGCTAATTTTGGCTAGAAATTCATCTTTTGCTCTATTTGCTGATTCTGCATTCTCTTTTGAGATACTTAACTCTTTTGTCCTTTGTAAAACAATCTCCTCAAGATTTTTATTTAATTGTTGGAGCTCATCACTTAAAAGTTGGGCTTTCTCCTTCTCTTTTCTTATCTCTCCCTCTTTGACTAAGATATCTAAAATATCAATCTTAATAGAGGAGAAAACTTGATAGAGACACTCTTCCATATTAGAGAACTCTTTCTTTAATTCATTGATAAATTTATCATTTACAAGAGAGATGATCTCATCAAATTTCTCTATTGTTTTATAGATATTTAATAGAGTGAACTTTGCTAAAAAATTTGAGATCAGAAAGAAAATAATAGTTATAAAAAAAATCTTAACATATAAAAAATTATTAAATATTGAGAAATTTTCTTGAGGTTTTAAAAGATAAATTATCAATAAAGTATTTAAAGAAAAAAGAATCGTATTGAAAAAAGCTATTTTTTTATGTATTTTCATAACCTACCCCACTAAGTATAAATTTTAGTTATAATGTTTTAAAAAAATATATAGTGACATTGATGTGACATTTTACTTTAATAATATATGAATATTAAAAATATAGCAACTACTTTTTTTTAAGGGGGGATAAAAATGGAGATATTTCAGGCAGATACAGAGATATTTGCAGGGATAGACACAGAAAAAGTTTTAGATCAAATATCTTGTAAAAAATATTTTTTTATGACAGATCCAATGATGGAAAAAATTGGAATGAGTAAAAAAATAGAGGATATTTTAAAAAGAAAAGGTATTGTTTATGAAGTATTCAGTGAGATTGAAGTGAATCCGTCATTAGATTCTATAAAAAAAGCACTAGAGAAAGTAGTTGAGTTTTCTCCAGAAAAGATTATAGCTTTAGGTGGAGGATCAACACTGGATTCTGCTAAGGCAGTTTCATATTTTATGGGGAGATCTGGAATAGAGCTTCCAGTGATAGCTATTCCAACTACTTGTGGAACAGGGTCAGAGGTCACCTCTTATGCAGTTATAACTGATACAAAAAATATGGTGAAGATACCAATTAAAGATAATAAGATGATACCAAAGATAGCTATATTGGATCCAGAGTTTACAAAAACACTACCAAAATCAGTGGTAGCAGATGGTGGAATAGATGCATTAACTCATGCAATAGAAGCATACACATCTAAAGGAGCAAATCTTTATACACAGATATATGCACTTTATGCAATAAAAACTATATTCAAAAATCTTTTAAAGATGTTTGAGAATATAGCTGATAGAGATTCTAGAGTAGAGATGGGAAAAGCTTCATGTATAGCTGGATTTTCCTTTGAGAAGGCAGGGTTAGGAATAAATCATAGTATAGCCCATAACATAGGAGGAAAATTTCATAAGGCTCATGGAAGAGCAAATGGAGTAGTTTTACCATATGTGATTAGATTCAATTCAACAGATTTAGAAACAGCAAGAAGATATTATGAGATAGCTAAAGAGTTGGAGTTACCAGCAAATACAATTGAAGAGGGAGCAAAGAGTTTAGCTATAGCTATAGAGGTATTAAATGAGAAATTGGGAATTCAAAGCTGTGTTAGAGATTTGGGTGTAGAGGAGAGTTTGTATAGATCTCTTATTCCTGAGATGGCAGAGGTAGCTATGAATGATATATGTACATCAGGAAATTTAAAGAGAGTTACACTGGAGGATATGAAAAAGATTTTTGAAATGATATATTAAAAATCTGTTTTATTAAAAGTAAAAAATGACATTTTTCTGACATTTTACATTTTTATAATTACAATGTGATATGTTTTTTAATAGAGACTAGTATTAAGGGGGGTAATTTAATGCAAGACAATTTAGTTGAAAAAATGATGGCAGAAGTGATGGAAAAATTAAAAGAAAAGAGTGGAGAAGCTCCAAAAGTTGAGTGTGCACCTGCAAGAGAGTGCCGTTTAACTGAATTTGTTGGAGTAACAACACATGGAGATGGAATAGGGCTTGTAATAGCAAATGTAGATCCAGCTCTTCACGAAGCTATGGGATTAGATAAAAAATATCGTTCAATTGGAATAATTGGAGCTAGAACAGGTGCAGGACCATTTATTATGGCAGCAGATGAAGCTGTAAAAGCAACTAATACAGAAGTTATTGCTATTGAACTTCCTAGAGATACAAAAGGTGGAGCAGGACACGGATCATTAATATTATTTGGTGCTGAAGATGTGTCAGATGCTAAAAGGGCAGTAGAGGTTGCAATAGCAGCAGTAACTGAAAAATTTGGAGATGTATATGGAAATGATGCAGGGCATATTGAATTACAATATACAGCAAGAGCATCATATGCTTGTAACAAAGCTTTCAATGCACCACTAGGAAAATCTTTTGGTCTAATAGTTGGAGCTCCAGCAGCAATAGGGGTAGTAATAGCAGATATAGCTCTTAAAGCAGCTAATGTTGAAGTTTTAGGATATAGTTCACCAGCAAAAGGAACAAGTTTCTCAAATGAAGTAATATTAACAATATGTGGAGATTCTGGAGCAGTAAGACAAGCAATACTTGCAGCTAAAGAAGTAGGAGTTAAATTACTTGAAACTTTAGGAGGACCAGCTCCTTCATCATCAACTCCATATATTTAGAGAGAGGCTCATTATTGAAGAATAGATATGGAGGAAATAAATAGGAGGTTATAATGAGATCAAAACGTTTTGAAGTGTTAGGTGAAAGACCTGTAAATAAAGATGGATATGTAAAAGAGTGGCCAGAAGTAGGGTTAATATCAATGAACTCTCCTTTGGATCCAAAACCAAGTGTAAAGGTTGTAAATGGAAAAATAGTTGAACTAGATGGTAAGAGAAGAGAGGACTTTGACTTACTAGATCACTTTATAGCAGATTATGGAATAGTAGTAGAGAATGCAGAAAAAGTTATGGCTATGGATTCATTAGAAATAGCTAGAAAACTTGTAGACATAAATGTATCTAGAGATGAGATATTAAAGATAACTCTATCTCTAACTCCTGCAAAAGTTGCAGAGGTAATGGGAAAAATGTCTGTACTAGAGATGATGATGGCAGTTAACAAGATGAGAGCTAGAAAAACTCCTTCTAACCAATGTCACGTTACTAACTTAAAAGATAATCCAGTACAGATAGCTGCAGATGCAGCAGAAGCTTCATTGAGAGGATTTGCTGAAGAGGAAACAACAGTAGCTGTAACAAGATATGCTCCTTTCAATGCAATAGCTCTATTGGTTGGATCACAAGTTGGTAGACCTGGAATACTTACTCAATGTTCAGTTGAGGAAGCTACAGAGTTATTATTAGGAATGAGAGGACTTACTGCTTATGCAGAAACAGTATCAGTATATGGAACAGAGCCAGTATTTATAGATGGTGATGACACTCCATGGTCAAAATCTTTCTTAGCATCAGCTTATGCATCTAGAGGATTAAAAATGAGATATACATCTGGAAGTGGATCAGAAGTATTGATGGGATATGCTGAAGGATGTTCAATGTTATACCTAGAAGCTCGTTGCTTGTTCATAACTAAAGGAGCAGGGGTTCAAGGAATTCAAAATGGTTCAGTAAGTTGTGTAGGAGTACCAGGAGCAGTACCAAGTGGAGTAAGAGAGATATTAGCTGAAAACTTAGTAGCTATGATGTTAGACCTAGAGTGTGCATCAAGTAATGACCAAACATTTACTCACTCAGATTTAAGAAGAGTAGCAAGATCACTAATGCAAATGATTCCTGGAACTGACTTTATCTGTTCAGGATACAGTTCAACACCTAACTATGACAATATGTTTGCAGGATCAAACTGGGACGCAGAAGACTATGATGACTGGAATATAATTCAAAGAGACCTTAAAATAGATGCTGGATTGAGACCAGTAAAAGAGGAAGATGTTGTAAGAGCTAGAAATAAAGCTGCTAAAGCAATTCAAGCTGTGTTTGAAGCATTGGGATTACCAGAGATTACAGATGCAGAGGTAGAAGCAGCAACATATGCTCATGGAAGTAAAGATATGCCTGAAAGAGATATGGTAGCAGATATGAAAGCTGCAACAGAGATGATGGAAAGAGGAATTACAGGAATGGACGTTGTAAAAGCTCTTAAAACAAAAGGATTTGATGATGTTGCATCTGATCTACTAAAACTTATGAAATTAAGAGTAGCAGGAGACCACTTACATACATCAGCTATCTTAGATAGAGATTTCAATGTAATCAGTGCAGTTAATGATAGAAATGATTACAGTGGACCTGGAACAGGATATCAAATCTCTGCAGAAAGATGGGAAGAACTTTCAAATATTGGAAATGCAGTAGATGCATCAAAAATCAAATAGTAGTAGGAGGTAACAGATGCAACTTAATGAAAATGAAATCAGAGGATTAATAGAAGAAGTTATAAGAAGATATGCAGGACAGGAAGTGGCTACTCCTACTCCAGTAAAAGAGGAGAAAAAAGTAGTTACATCTGGAAATTTAGTTATAGAGGAAGCTGGAGAAGCTAAGAAGAGTACAAAGAGTGATGAAGTGGTAATAGCTTTAGCACCAGCTTTTGGAAAATTCCAAACTGAAACAATAACTCATATACCACATATAGATGTATTAAAAGAGTTGATGGCTGGAATAGAGGAAGAGGGATTAACTCCAAGAGTAATTAGAGTTTTAAGAACTTCAGATGTTTCTATACTAGCAAATGACGGAGCAAAATTAAGTGGATCAGGAATAGGAATAGGAATACAATCTAAAGGGACAACAGTAATTCACCAAAAAGATCTATTCCCATTAACTAACTTAGAATTATTCCCACAAGCTCCATTATTAGAGAGAGAGCACTACAGAATGATAGGAAAAAATGCTGCTAAGTATGCTAAAGGAGAATCTCCAAAACCAGTAACTCAAATGAACGATCAGATGGCAAGACCTAAATATCAAGCTATTGCAGCATTATTACATATCAAAGAGACTGAACACGTTGTAGTAAACGCTAAACCAGTTGAATTAAAAGTAAGTTTCAAATAAGAATTTAAGGGTGGTGAATGATTTGGACCAACAATTACTTGAAAAAATGATAAGAGAAGTTATGCTTTCTATGGCTAAAGGAGAGAGCAATAGTATAAATACAGTAACAAAAACTTGCGGAACAACAACTAAAGAAGATTATCCATTGAGCAAGAAAAAAGCAGATGTAGTAAAATCAGCTACTGGAAAGAAATTAGATGAGTTTACAATGGAAAATGTAATGAATGGAACAATAGGAGCAGCAGACTGTAGAATAGCTCCAGAAACTCTTGAGATGCAAGCTCAAGTAGCTGAGAGTGTAAATAGACACTCTTTTGCAAGAAACTTAAGAAGAGCAGCAGAATTGATATCTATACCTGACGATAGAATATTAGAGATATATAACTATTTAAGACCATATAGAGCAACAAAAGCAGAGTTATTAGAGATAGCTGATGAGTTAGAGCATAAATATGCTGCAAAAGTAAATGCTGAATTTGTAAGAGAGGCAGCAGAACTATATGAAAAAAGAGATAGATTAAGAAAAGATTAATCTTTCCAGTAGGGAGGAAGAATGAAACTTATTATAGGGATAGATATAGGAAATGCAACAACAGAGAGTACTCTAGCTGAAGTAAATGGAAAAGATATAAGAGTTTTGAGTAGTGGAATAGCTAAGACAACTGGAATAAAAGGAACTAAGGAGAATGTGAAGGGAGTGTTCTCATCTTTAAATGAAGCTTTTAAAAAAGCCAGAAGAGATATCTCTGAATTATCTTTGGTGAGAATAAATGAGGCAGCTCCAGTAATTGGAGATGTGGCTATGGAAACTATAACAGAGACTATAATAACAGAATCTACTATGATAGGTCATAATCCTACTACTCCAGGAGGAGCAGGGATAGGAGTGGGGATATCCACTCCTATTGAAAAAATAGATAATACTATGATTGGAAAAGAGATAGTGGCACTTATTTCAAAAGAGATAGACTTCCAAGAAGCAGCTAACATAATAAATATGTGGGTGGAAAGAGGAGTTGAGATAAAGGGTGCTATAGCTCAAAAAGATGATGCAGTCTTAATAAATAATAGATTAAATAGAAAGATGCCAATTGTAGATGAAGTACTTTATTTTGAAAAGATACCAGTAAATATGTTGACAGCATTGGAAGTGGCAGAGAAGGGAAAAGTAATCTCAATGCTTTCCAATCCATATGGAATAGCAACTTTATTTAAGCTAAATTCAGAAGAGACTAAGATGATAGTTCCAATTTCAAGAGCATTAATAGGAAATAGATCAGCAGTTGTTATAAAAACTCCAAAGGGAGATGTAAAATCAAGAGTTATTCCAGCAGGATCTATACATATAGCTGGTGAGAGCAAAAATAGAGATATCCCTGTGGATAAGGGTGCTGAGGAGATAATGGAAGCTTTAGAAGTTTGTTATCCAGTAACTGATATCTGGGGAGAAAAGGGAACTAATGCTGGGGGAATGTTGGAGAAAGTAAGAATTGTAATGGCACAACTTACTAACCAAGATCCTAAAAATATCAATATTCAGGATCTATTGGCAGTGAATACTTTTGTTCCTAAAAAGGTCAAAGGGGGAATTGCAGAGGAGTTTTCAATGGAGAATGCCATTGGATTAGCTGCAATGGTAAAAGCTGATAGATTACAAATGGAGATGATAGCCAATGATCTACAAGAAAAACTCCAAAAGAGGGTTGTAGTTGGAGGAGTAGAGGCAGAGATGGCAATAATAGGAGCTTTAACAACACCAGGAACAAATAAACCACTGGCTATAATAGATATGGGAGCAGGATCAACAGATGCTTCTGTAATAACTAGAGATGGAAAGATAGCTTCTTGTCACTTGGCAGGGGCTGGAAATATGGTAACAATGCTAATAGATAAAGAGCTAGGGTTAGGCAACTTTGATTTAGCTGAAGATATAAAAAAATATCCATTAGCAAAAGTGGAGAGTTTATTTCATATAAGACATGAAGATGGAAGTGTTCAATTCTTTGATGAACCACTGGATCCAAAAACATTTGCAAGGGTAGTAATCTTAAAAGAGGGTGCAATGATTCCATCGGAATTAGATGAACCTATTGAGAAGATTAAGAGAGTGAGAAGGGATGCTAAGGAGAAGGTCTTTGTGGTAAATGCTGTAAGGGCATTGAAGAAAGTTACTCCAAGTGGAAATATAAGAGATATAGAGCATGTGGTACTTGTAGGAGGTTCATCACTTGACTTTGAAGTTCCTCAAATGGTTACAGATAAACTATCATACTATGGAGTTGTAGCAGGAAGAGGAAATATAAGAGGAGTAGAGGGACCAAGAAATGCAGTTGCAACAGGATTAGCTCTCTCTTATGAAGGTGAGTAATATGCAGAGAGGAAAAAAAGAGGAGATAGGAATTAATATTTTCTATTTTTCAGAAATAGAGATAGATGAGAGATTGAGTAATATTCTATGGGGAATAGAAGAGGAAGAGATACCATTTATACTAAGGAGCTGTAATGAGTCTGATGCTAAGATATTGGGGTATAACGGAGCAAAAGAATCTAAGCTACAGGTAGGAATAGGGATTGGAAGAGAAGAGATCACTCTTTATCATGAGAAGTTAAAATTAGAAAAACCATTATTTAAATATGATATTCATAGCAATAATGATATCCTAAGGGCTTTGGGAATTAATGGTGCGAGATTGATCAAGGGAAATCCATTTATTATCCCAGAGGAGACAGGAGGGGAAAAATGATAAGTTCACTAGGATTGATAGAGGTAGTTGGTCTAGTGGGAGCAATAGAAGCAGGAGATACAGCTGTAAAAGCTGCCAATGTAAGATTGATAGGAATTGAGCTTACAAAAGGTGGTGGAATGGTTACTGTTAAGATAGAAGGAGAGGTATCTGCAGTAACAGCAGCAGTAGAAGCTGGAGTTATGGCTGCTGAGAGATTGACTACTGTAGTTAGTAAATTAGTTATAGCAAGACCTTCTGTTGAAGTGGGACAAATGGTAGAACCTACTGAAGTGACAGAAGAAGTAGTGGAAGAGATAAAAGAGGAAGTAGAAGAGAAACAGGTAGAAGAGGTTGTAGAGCAAGAGAAAGAAGCTACTGAAATAGAGGTAGTTGAAACAACTGGTAAAAAAAATAGAAAAAACAAATAAAATGATAAATAACAAGGAGGAATCAAAATGGGAAACGCATTAGGATTAATAGAAACTAAAGGATTAGTAGGAGCAATAGAAGCAGCAGATGCAATGACAAAATCAGCTAATGTAGAGTTAGTAGGATATGAAAAAATAGGATCTGGATTAGTAACTGTTATGGTAAGAGGAGATGTAGGAGCTGTTAAAGCAGCAGTAGATGCAGGAGCAGCAGCAGCTGAGAGAGTAGGAAAAGTAGAATCAGTTCATGTAATTCCAAGACCACATACAGATACAGAAAAATTACTTCCAAAATTAGTTAAATAGTGATGAGTTATGAAATCATTAGAGAGTACATTGAGAGAGGTTCTAAATGAAGTTATCTCTGATGAGGTGGTAGTTGGAGTTTCAAATAGACATATACACCTTTCTCAAGAGGATTTAGAAGAGCTTTTTGGAGCGGGATACAGCTTATCTAAGATGAAAGATATGAAACAACCAGGTCAGTTTGCTGCAAAGGAAACAGTGACTATTGAGGGGCCAAAAGGAAGATTTGAAGGTGTGAGAATCTTAGGTCCTGTGAGAAAAGAGACACAAGTTGAGGTATCAATATCAGATAGTTTTAAAATAGGAGTTAAACCTCCAATAAGAGAGTCAGGAAAATTGGATAGAACTCCTGGAATAAAAATAATAGGTCCAAAGGGAAGTATTGTTAAAGAAAGAGGAGTAATAGTAGCTGGAAGACACATACATATGCCTAAATATATAGCTGATATAAAAGGGTATAAAGATGGAGAACTTGTAAAAGTAGAGACTTCTGGTGAAAGAAAAGTAGTGCTATACAATGTACTTTTGAGAGTAGGAAGTAATATGGCAAAGGAGATACATTTAGATATGGACGAAGCCAACGCTGCTGGACTTAAAAATGATGATTATGTAAAAATAATAAGGGATTAAGAGAGGACACCTTAGGGTGTCCTCTAAATAAAAACCCTGATAAAAGGGGTGTAAAATGGAATTTAATCTTATGGTAGATTATATAGTAAAAGAGGTACTAAAGAGATTAGAGGAAGAGAGTATTTCTAAAAAGAAGAGAGGATTAGTAATAATAAATGGTGGAACTGCTAATCTTGATCAAATATTAGTAGAGTTAGAGAAGATAAAACAGGAGTATGAAGTAGAGGTAATTTTTTCAGAAGCTGGGAAAAAGATAGTTGGAGAGGAAAAATTTAAAAACTTCGAGATAAAAGAAAACATTACAATGGAGAATTGTAGTAGCTTGATAAACCAAAATGAAATTATCTTGTTACCACTATTGACTAAAAATACTTGTGCAAAAGTAGCAGTGGGAATAAGAGATAATATCTCAACCTATGTGATATCAAAGGCGATTTTGGCTGGGAAAAAAATAGTTGCTGTGTATGATTCATGTAGAGTTAGAGATGATAATGAGTATGGAAAACAACTAAATTTAAATATAAAGAAATTACAAAGTTATGGAATAGCTTTTGTAGAAAGTAAAGATTTAGCTGACTATGTATTGAAAGAGCAAAAAAATCAATACTTGAATTTGAAGGATAAAAAGATAATTACAGCAGATGATATCTTTAGTATAAAAGATAAGAAGGTTATAATTTCTAAAGAAGCTATTGTTACAACATTAGCTAAAGAGAAAGCTCAAGAGAATAGAATTTTGTTTAAGCAGGAAAAATAGTGGAAGGTGGTCTTATGTTTTTAGCAAAAGTGGTTGGAAAGGTTGTTTCTACAACTAAAGATGAGGGATTGAATGGAAAGAAGATCCTAATTACAGCTCCAGTAGATATGGACGGAAATCTAGTAAATGAAAAGAGGATTGTAAGCATAGATAGTGTAGGAGCGGGAATAGGAGATTTAGTTTTAATTACAACAGGAAGTGTATCTGCTTATGCTTTTGCTGAAAATGGAAATGTAGCTATTGATTCTGCTATTGTGGCAATAATAGATACAATAGAAAAAAATTAGGTGGTGATACAGTTGAAAGATGTCTACACCAATTTGATAAAGGTATATACAAAAAAGGGTGACTCAGGAGAAACAGGATTATTTGGAGGAAGTAGAATTTCCAAAGATAGTCTAAAAGTGGAGGCTTATGGCAGTATAGATGAGGCAGCAGCCTTTATAGGAGAAGCTAGAGCCAGATTAGAAGATAGGGAGTTAAAAGATATTCTATATAAAATACAGGAAAAATTTTTAGTAGTAGGAGCTCATCTAGCTAGTGATAAAAAAGGGATAGGAAAGCTCAAAGAGAGTATAGAGGATAGTGATATTGAGGAGCTAGAAAGAGTAATAGATAAGTATTCTAAGACACTACTTCCACTATATAAATTTATAATCCCTGGAGAGAGCATAGAGAGTGCAAGTTTACATATAGCTAGAACAGTAGTGAGAAGAAGTGAAAGACGAATGGTAGCTCTAAAGGGAGAAGAGGGTATTGATCCAAGCCTATTAAAATATGTAAATAGAGTATCAGATGTGTTATTTGTAATTTCCAGAGTAGTAGAAGATAATATAAAAGTAAAAACAATTTCAAAAGTGATTTTAAATAATTTAAATATTGTTCAAAAAAGATTAAATTTAGAGAGTGCTAAAAAGATAGTAGAAGCAGGTGAGAGAAAAGCTAAGGAATTAGGATTAGATTTTGTTATTGCAGTAGTGAGTAAAGATGGAAAACTTATCTTGGAAGCAAAGATGGATGAAGCTATTTTTGCAAGTATAGATATAGCCTTTAAAAAAGCTTATACAGCAGCAGCTTTAAAAATAGCTACCTCTGATTTAACAGAATTAACTAAACCAACAGGATCACTATATGGACTACAAAATGATAGTAGATATATAGTTTTTGGTGGTGGTGAACTACTGAAGATAGATGGAGAGATAGTTGGAGCAGTAGGAGTCAGTGGTGGAAGTGTTGAAGAGGATACAGCAGTAGCCAAAGCTTGTGTTGAAGCTTTTGAGAAGATATAGGAGGAAAAGATGAATATAGATGCAAACAATATGGAAACAGTAGTTAATTTAATAATGAAAGAGCTTAATAAGCTAAATCTTGAAGGAGATAATACAGCTTGTTGTGGAAAAAATGGAGTATTTCACAGTGTTGAGGAGGCAGTAGCAGCAGCTAAAAAGGCTCAAAGAGATCTATTTGATTCAAGATTGGAAGTTAGAGATAAGATAATAAAATCAATAAGAGAGCATCTAGCAAAATATGTTCAAGAGTTAGCAGAATTGGGAGTAGCTGAAACTGGAATGGGAAGAGTGTATGACAAGGCTCTAAAACATCAAGTTACAATAGAAAAAACACCAGGAGTTGAAGACTTGAGAGCATTTGCTTTTAGTGGTGATGATGGATTAACAGTTTTAGAATTAACTCCATATGGAGTAATAGGAGCAATAACTCCTTCAACAAATCCAAGTGAAACAATACTATGTAACTCAATAGGAATGATAGCAGCTGGGAATGCTGTAGTTTTCGCTCCACATCCAGGAGCAAAGAAAACATCTTTAAGAGCAGTAGAGCTTGTAAATGAAGCTATAAGATTAGCAGGAGGACCAGAAAACTTAGTGGTAACTATTGATGAGCCAAGTATAGAGAATACAAATAAATTGATGGCTCACCCAGATGTTAAGATGCTAGTTGCAACTGGAGGACCAGGTGTAGTAAAAAGTGTAATGTCTAGTGGAAAGAAAGCTATTGGAGCTGGAGCTGGAAATCCACCAGTATTAGTAGATGAAACAGCAGATATAGAAAAGGCTGCAAGAGATATAGTAGCAGGATGTAGTTTTGACAACAACCTTCCTTGTATAGCTGAAAAAGAGGTAGTAGCTGTAGACTCAATTACAGACTATTTAATATTTGAGATGCAAAAAAATGGTGCATATTTAATAAAAGATGAGGAACAAATAAAAAAATTGGCAGAGATAACATTAAAAAATGGAGAACCTAACAGAAAATATGTGGGAAGAGATGCCAAAGTTATATTAAAAGATATAGGAATAGAAGTTGGAGATGAAGTTAGAGTAATCATAATGGAGACTTGCAAAAAACATGTTTTTGCAGTTAAAGAGATGTTGATGCCTATTCTTCCAATTATAAGAGTCAAAGATGCTTGGGAAGGAATAGAAGTTTCTAAGGAGTTAGAGCATGGCTTAAGACACACTTCAATGATACACTCAAAAAATATAGATGTATTAACAAAATATGCAAGAGAGATGGAGACAACTATTTTAGTTAAAAATGGACCTTCATATGCAGGAATAGGAGTAGGTGGAGAGGGACATACTACATTTACTATAGCAGGACCTACTGGAGAGGGATTAACTTCTGCAAAAAGCTTTGCTAGAAATAGAAGATGTGTTCTTGTTGGAGGACTTTCAATAAAATAGAAAAAATTTGAGTTTTGATAGGAAGGATGAAGTTTTCATCCTTCTATACCAAAATTTGAAGGGAGGACATAGATGAAAAAAACACTTTTACTTTTAGAATTTAGGAGTATAGGGACAGGATTTGTATTTTTAGATGAGATTACTAAAAATTTTAATGTAGATATAGAAAGAGTGGGTATCCTATGTCCAGGAAAATATATGATAGTATGTAGTGGTTTACAGGGTGAAATTGTATCCCTAGATAATTATCTTGAAGAGCTAAAGTCAAAATATTCAGATAAAAATATAAGCAAAATAGTTGTCAGTGGAGTGAGTATCAGTATTTTAGGAAAGTTAAATAGGGCTATAAAATATGAAGACAAGGTTAGAAGTTTGGGGTTAATAGAGTTTTCAAACAGTATTAGAGCTATCGAGATAGGAGATTTTTTAGAAGATGAGAGTCCAGTTGAGATCATAACAATTAGAGCTGGAGTTGGAATGTTTGATAAGGGTGTCGTTTTATTTGAAGGGGACACATCAGCAGTAAAAAATGCAATTGAGAGAGTAAAAAGTAGAGGGATAAAAGAGTTGGTAAGTGCAGAATCTATAAACTCACCTTCTGAAAATTTTTTAAAGAGCTTTAAAATCTAGTGAAAGAATGGAGAGAGTATATGGATTTAAATAGGGTAAATGAGTACATTAAAAGATTTGATCAAGTTATAGATAAACCAATTTTAGATTTTGATAAGAGCGAATTTTATGTTGGTGTAGACTTAGGAACTGCCAATATTGTTATGAGTGTTGTAGATAAAGATGGAAATCCAGTAGCTGGTGAAGTTTATCAATCTTCAGTGGTAAAAGATGGAATCGTAGTTGATTTTGTTGGAGCAATAAGAATAGTAAGAGAGATGAAGGCAAGATTAGAGGAGAGATTGGGGATTGAGATAACAAAGGGATATACAGCAATTCCACCAGGAGTAGAGAGTGGGAGTGTAAAAGCTATAGTGAATGTTATTGATTCTGCTGAAATAGATGTAGAAAAGGTAGTAGATGAACCAACAGCAGCAGCACAAGTTTTAAAAATAAAAAATGGTGCAGTAGTAGATGTAGGTGGAGGAACAACAGGTATAAGTGTGATAAAAGATGGAGAGGTGATATTTACAGCTGATGAGCCTACTGGTGGTACACATATGTCACTGGTATTAGCTGGAAATTATGGGATAACTTTTTCTGAGGCTGAAGAGTTGAAAAAAGATAGTTCAAGAGAGAGGGAGATCTTTCCAATAATAAGACCAGTTGTTGAAAAAATGGCTCATATAGTAAAAAGATTCCTACAAGATTTTGATGTGGAAGATGTCTATATAGTTGGAGGAGCTTGTACCTTTACAGAGTTTGAAGAGGTTTTTAGAAAGGAATTAAAGAAAAATATCATAAAAACATATAAACCATTATTAGTAACACCACTAGGAATAGCTTTAACAGGGTTAGAGATACAATAATCTATTAGGAGGTAAAGTATGAATGTTTATTTGGCAGAATTTATTGGAACAGCAATGGTAACTGCTTTTGGGGGAGGAGTTGTAGCCAATGTTGTTTTGACAAAATCAAAGGCAAAAGATGCTGGTTGGATGGTAATAACAACAGGTTGGGCATTGGGAATAGCTGTGGCAGTATATACTGTAGGTTGGGTGAGTGGAGCTCATCTTAATCCAGCTGTGACTATAGCCTTAGCAACTATAGGTGCTTTAGATTTACAGTTTGTACCTGGGTATATAATAGCTCAATTATTAGGGGCAATGTTTGGAAGTCTATTGATGTTTTTAGCTTATAAAAAGCATTTTGATGAGGAAACTGATTCAGGAGCATTATTAGCGATCTTTTGTACAGGTCCTGCTATAAGAGATTATCTGTGGAATACTGTTACTGAGGTAATAGCAACAGCAATATTTATATTTTCAATCTTAGGATTAGGAAATTCACATAATACTTTAGTTGAATTTACTCTTTCAAATGGAGATAAGGCAACAGGAAGTATTGGAATTTTAGGAGCATTATTAGTTGGATTTTTAGTGTGGGCTATGGGACTTTGTTTTGGTGGACCAACAGGATATGCTCTAAACCCAGCAAGAGACCTAGGACCAAGAATTATGCACGCCTTATTACCTATAAAACATAAAGGGGGATCAGATTGGGGCTACTCTTTAGTACCAATAGTTGGACCTATCCTTGGAGGGGTAATAGGAGCTTTGGTATATCAAGCTTTATTTAGTTAAGATATTTGAAAAAATAGGAGTTTTCAAAAATTTGAAAGTTCCTATTTTTAGTTTTAGTGGCTATATGTTTTGTATCATAATAATTTTATCAAAAGGAATTTTTTTATTTACTTTTTTTCTTTTTCGTTATATACTATACTTATAACACACACTATACATATAAGGAGGTATATTTATGGGAATTGCTTTAAGAAAAAATATTACTTTATCAGAAGAAGAAAACCAAATCATTCAAGATTTTTGTAAAAAAATAGGAAAATCTTTTTCTGAAGTAATGAGAACAGCAACTCTTAATTATATAAAAGAAACTGAAAAACAGGATCTAGCTCAATTCTTAGCTAATAATTGTGAATATGTAGATAGCAAAGAGCAAGAAGAAATTGATGAATTAATGAAAAAATTAGAAAATGATACTGATGAGGGTAGGGAGATTTCTTTAGATGAGTTACTACAATTATAAGGTTCTATATAAAAAGAGTGCTGAAAAATTTTTAATGTCTAATAAAATTGAAGGATTAAGGTTTTACAAGGCTTTTAAAGAATTGACTGAAAGTAATGAGAATGTAAAAAAATATGATATTAAAAAATACCATTGTTCTAATGAATATACCTATAGATTAAGAATTGGAAGTAATAGAGCTTTATTTGAAGTTCATCAAGATAAAATTGTAGTTATAGTATTAGATATAGGAAGTCGTGGAGACATTTATAAAAAAGGTAACTAATCACCAAGGGATAGTATAAAAAATTTTGTGTAAATAAAAATCTCTCTTGATTATTGATGAATTATAAGTATAATTTAATTAATATC